>NZ_JALMUW010000004.1:0-32661 GCF_023846195.1 Spiroplasma endosymbiont of Lariophagus distinguendus | reverse complement strand
GGCCTAAGTGCCAAGTGCCCCATTCCAAATTTGATTATTTTATATATTTAAAATTCGGATATAAGTTAACTATATAGTTTTTAAATAAAATGCATTATAATTATTTTATAGGATGGGTGAAAGATATGGATAAATCATTAGATAAACAATTTTTAACTACAAGTAATCTTATTGGTCAAAAAGAGTTAAAGAAATTAAAGGAAACTCCTTTACCTTCATTATTAGATTTAAATTTAACAAGAGTTTACTTTACTAGTCTTGGTGATGGTTTTTCGCGAATATTTATTTTAACTATTCAAATTTTTTGAATTGGCTTGATTTTTTTTAATGGCATTGGTTTTGGTCAATTGGTTGCTAATCTTCCTGGTATACCATCAGCACCAGTTTTTCAAAGTGCAATATTAAAAGTAGTAGCAATGTTAGTTACTGTTTTATTTGCTTTTATAATTTTAATTATGGTTTTACCCGTTTTTTTATCTAAAACTATTAGAGGTATTGGTTTAAGTTGTTTATTTTTTTTAATATTTGGTTCTATTGTTAATTTAATAATTATTGGTATTAGTTTTTTTATGTTTTCTTATAGTGACAGTCCTTATCGAATCACAGTATTGATTTTCGCGGTTATAGCACTCTTATTATGATGAATTGCTATTTTGCATTGATGATTAAATACTATTGAAAATAAAAAATATTTAATTAAAAGTATTATTAAAATGTATGAATTAAGTTTTAGATAATGGAAATTTAGGTGAATAATATATGGCTAAAAAGAAAGATAATGATGATTGAAGAAAACTAAATAATATTACTAAATACGTTACTGGTAAAGTAGAACCAGTAAAAGTAAAAAAAACTTTTCTGACAATAACTATTTCTTTAATTATGATAATTGGTTTAGCAATTAGCACTTTTTTTATTGCTCTTGCTATGCAGAGTGCTTTTAATATTGGTGATTTTAAACAAAATATTCCAGAAGAATCAATTATTGTTGATATGAATGATGTTCCAATTGATAGTAGTAATAAAAATTTACGTTTGCCATTTTTTGAAGAAGAATCAAAAAAACAAGTTTTTGATTTATTAATAAAAGAATCTTGATGAGATAGTTTTTTTCCAACTAATATTACTAATTATGATTTCACTTTTTATAAACCCAATAGTAATGATGAATTAGATAAGAGTTTAATTCAAACTGATGGTGTTACTAAATTTGATTTAAAATTAAAGTTACAATCTTCATTTATTGAATTTAAAATACCAGTAATTGCATTAATTAAAAATACTGCTAAATTTTATGAAAAATTTATGATGTTTAATCAATTTGAAGGAAAATTTAGTAAACATGTTTCGGGAAAATTTCCAAATGGTAGTGATTATTTGCAAGAGCAATGAACACATGGTTATTTACCAACTAATTTTTATTATGCGGATAAAATTGATAATACTATTATTTATAAAACAATCGAAGATGAAATTAATAAATTTATTAATGATTATAAAGAAGAATTTGCTAGTGATACTCATCTTTATCCAATAATATCAACAATTCCTTTAGCAGATATTGATTTTAATGATGTAGCTACTATTAAACCATATTTCGAATTAGTTCATAATCCCGAATTAAATTATGTTGGTAATGCTGTGAATAGTTCCAAAGAATATGTTAATCTTTATTCATATTCTTCAAATTTTCCATTAAAACCTTTTTATATAACATATGTTTCTAATCCAAATGTTGTTTATGATTTCATTGATTTAAAACCAACAAGTATTGAAAAGGTTATTGATTATCTTAAAGTTAATACTATTGATTTTGTTCCTTTTAGTATGGTACAAGAAGCAGTAGATAGTGATGAATCATTAATAAAATATAGTCCTCCACATGTATTATTGACTAGTGATAATAGTGGTAATCATTTTAAATATAAGGAATTGAGTTATTATTTTGGCTTTTCAAATTCAATAAATAATAGTATTGAAAATATTAATGTTAATGATTATATTAATATTGGTAATTTAGAAACTTTTTTAGAAAATAAATATTGACAAGAAATGTATCAATTTGCAAAAAATAATTCTACTTTTTTCTTATTAGATTATCCTGATTCGACGGTTGATCCAAATATTAATTGAAATCTTGTTATTAAATCACTTGCTACTTTTAAAGGATATTTTGTTAAAGCTTTAAAGGTGCAAATTAATGAGTTAAGTGCTTTTACTTTTTTAGATATTGATGGTAATAACTTATCATTAAAGGCAACTGATATTATTAAGACTAATGATATTAAAAAAATTAGATTTCATATTGGAAAAGATTTGATAAGCAGTGACTATGTTCCCAAGCCCCATAGTTTTAATTTTACTTTTAAAGTAAAGTGAATTTAAATACTTAAAAATAAGTATTGATTTTATGAAAATGGGTTAAATTTTGATAACTATAATTTAATATTCATACTAATTATATAAAATAGTTTTAATTATATAGGTTATTAATTGTAAAATTAATATAAATTTGTTATTATTCTTGTGTATAAAAAATATAAATAATATAGTAGTTTTTAACCCATTGTTTGTTGAGATAAAAGCAAATGGGTTTTTATTTTGAAAGGAAAATTATAAATGATATTGCAAAAATATAAAAAATTAAAATTAGTAACCTTATTTTTATTTATTTTAACTATTTTAATTATGGTAATTGGTTTAATGTTAATTGGTTTTTCTAATTTTGATAAAAGTTTTTTTGAACATCTTAAATTATATAAAGAAAAAAGACTTATTATAGAAATAACAATAGAAATAACAAATGGATTTAGTTTATTAAATTATATGAGTGTAAATTATATTTTAAATCATTCTGCAGAAAATATATGTTCATCAGTAGTTCATAATTATGATGGTTATTATGATTGAGTTCAATTACAAATTGGAGTTATTTTTTGTATAATTTTAACTCCAATTTTTGGATTTTTTACTATTGCATTAACTTTTTTAATTATTGGTTTAAAAGTAAAAATAAAAAATAATAATTTTTGAGATGCAATCCAAAAATGTGAAATAATTAACAGTTATTATGTTCATTAGGTATTTTGTTTTTAAAATATATTAAGTATTATTTTTAGTGAATCAACAAAATGTTTTATTTTATATAATGATTTATAATGATTTATAATTTCTTATTTATTTAAAAATTATTTTTTTGTTTTTAATTTTGCCATATTATATTTTAAAAAAATAAATTTAAATTTGCTAATTTTGTAAAATTAAACACTTATAATTTTAATTTATATCAGATACTATTATTAAGTTTTAATACCTAAAATAAGTTATAATATAAATAAAAAATAAGGGGTGTTAGATATATGGAAGAAAAAAAAGATGACTTAAAAAATACTCCATTGTCAAATGTTGATAATAGTATTATCAAACCAAATAATGATAATCCATCATTTAAAGATATTGAAGAACAACGTTTTACTACTTATAATCCGTTATTAAGTGATAGTATTAAATTTAAAAGAATGTATTGAAGTTCAAAAATGGAAAATATTGCTCGTATTTTGTTACTTACAGTTTCTTGTTTTCATTTAATTTTTTCTTATTTTTTAGCTAACAATTTGGTTAATCAAATTTTGAGTAATAAAGGTAGTAACATGAACCCAACTTATATAATTTATATATTTTTAATTATAACTCTGGGATTTAATTTTATATTTTATTTACCAGTAGCGATTGGTCGCACTGCTAGTGCTATGTTTGGATGATCAATTGTTTATATTATTTTAGCAATTGCTTATTTTATAGTTTTAGAAGTATTTTGTACAATTTTGTTAGTGGTTAATGGATTAGTAAATGAAACTGTTTCTGCAGAAGTTCCAATATTTATGATTATTGTTTTACTAATAACTGTTTTATGATTAATTGCTGCTTGTTTATTAATTGTTAAAAGTGATGATGTAAGAAGAGAATTAAGTGTCGAATAAATAATAAGTAAAGGAGAATATAAATGAGTACAGATAGTTTACTTTCTAAGCGAATTGAACAATTAATTAAAGTAATTAGCGCTGATGTTTATGAAAAAGAAACTGTTTTTAAACTTGCTATTTTGGCGTTATTATCAGGAGAATCAATATTTTTATTAGGATTACCAGGAATTGCTAAATCATTAATTTCACGACGAATTAAATATGCGCTCCATGATGGGCGAAATTTTGAATATTTAATGAATCGTTTTTCTACTCCAGAAGAAATTTTTGGACCAATCTCAATCAAAGATTTATTAAAAGGTAACTATGTAAGAATTATTGATCAATATTTGCCTGCTGTTGATATTGCTTTTTTGGATGAAATTTGAAAAGCAGGCCCTTCAATTCAAAATACATTACTAACTATTATTAATGAAAAAATCTTTCGTAATGGTGGTGTTGATATCAAAGTACCATTAAAACTATTAATTTCAGCTTCTAATGAGTTACCAGAAAGTGGTAAAGGTTTAGAAGCTTTATTTGATCGTTTTATTATTAGAATGATAGTTTATGGTTTAACTAATGAAGAAAATTTTAATGATATGTTAGAAAGTATTACTAGTTTAGAAGTAAAAGTTCCACTTGAATTACAAATTAAAACTTCTGAATATGAAAAGTGATTAAAAGAATTGGAAACTACTGTTACTTTAAGCAAAGAAACATTAAATTTTATTTCTCGTTTTCGTAAAATTTTAACAGAAGCAACTAATGGTAAAGCTTACATTTCCGATCGAAGATGAAAAAAAATTGCTAAATTAATAAAAGCTTCAGCTTATTATAATGGTAGAACAACTACTGATAAGCCTGATTTATTGATTATTCCTTACTGTATTTGAGATAATGAAGATCAAGAAAAAGAGTATACAAAACTTTTCAATGAAGCATATTGTGAAGATTTAACTTACACATTGAAACAAAATCAGATTGAACTGGAAAGTGAGTTGGAAACATTAAGTAATAATGCTGAAAACATTAAAGATAGTCAAAATCAACCATCTATTTACTCCAATCCATTTTCTGAACAAATTAAAGGCATATATTATCGTTTATTATGACATAGTGATGAGTTTCCAATTTGTTTTATTAGTAGAAAGGATTTTCAGTTATTATTACGACGTAATAAAAAGAGTCATAATATTCAATTATTTTATGGTAAAAGTTTAAGTAAAATGGAAGGTAATCAGAAGTTTGAGTTACAATTAAAGAATTCTAGTGAATTAATAAATATTACAAATAATTCTATAATTCAAGTTGAATTAACTAATACTGATAGTAAATCACAATTTGGAAATATTAATAGTCAAATTAAAGATTTAAAGCAACAAATTAATGAATTAAAAGTACATTTTGAACAAGAATATCATCGTTTAAGTAAAACCGATTCTATATTTTTTGATGAACAATTTAAATCACTATTAGAAATGGCATTTTTTGATAAAATTTCGCAAATACCAAAAGCAGAAACTGAAACGACTCTTTCATCAGAATCACTAACTGAAGATTCACCAATAACTATTCCAAATGTTAATGATACTAATAATAATTCTGATATTAATTAAGATAGGTGATTATTATGGAACAATTAATTGAATCCCATGTTTCACAAATTTTAGAAACTAAATTGAAAAAAATGTCTTTATCAGAAACAAATTTAAGTAGTTTTACTTGATTTAAAAAAAATTTTGCTTGATTAGCTCCAGAATTTGATCAACAAATTAGTCATTTTTATTTAAATGAAGTTTTAGAAAAAAGTAAAAATATTGTTATTAGTCCCATCATTAAAAGAGAATTACGATTATATTTCTGAGTTATGATTAATGGTATTGATAGATTAAAAAATAATTGACAAGAAATTTACACTAGGGCAAAAATTCTTGATTCACCAATGATTAATTATTTTTATTATTTTCAAGAAAAATTTAAGGATCGTAAACTTAATAGTAAATTAACTTTTGATAATTTTATAAGACATTGAGAAAGTTTAATTGTTCAAAGAATTGTAAATTATAAATTATTTGAAACTATGCAAATGCGTCAAAAATATTTAACAATGTGAAGTAATAATATTAAAATTATTAATGAAGTAAGACATATTGTTGGTTTTGCTTGAAATTTTTTTGGACGATTTTGAGAAGGAGATTTAAATGATTTTAAAAAAATTAATTTAAATACTATTATACAATATGGTGAAATTTTAAATAAGAATCCAGCTATTATTGAAATTGCTAGACTACTTGGTCGTTGAAAAGGAATTTCGGGTTTAACAGAAAAGCAGGTTCATCAAAAAGTACAAATTGAATATCAATTAAAGCCATTAGGAAAATGGCCTGAAGAAATAGTAGGAATTACCGAGGGTAAAGATTTAGAACATTTATTACCATTAGAATTAGTTAATCTTGCTATTCCAGAGTTAAATGCTATTTTTTATAAAAAATTTGTTGAAGAAAAGTTAGCAATTACAGAGTTTGAATCAATGGATTTAGTTGCCACTGAACATCTTGTTGAAGAAGTTGTAGAAGTACCAATTCCCGAAAGTGAAGGCCCTTTTATCTTATGCATTGATACATCTAAATCAATGAGTCATAGTCCAGAAATTATTGCAAAATCAATTGCGCTTGCTATTAGTAAAATTGCTTTACAAGAAAAAAGACCATGCTATATGATCAATTTTTCTGGTAAATTTGAAACTTATGATTTATCTAATTTAGTTTCATCAATTCCCAATCTAATTCATTTTTTAGGTCATAGTTTTAAAGGACATACTAATATTAATCCAGCTATTAGTCATGCTTTAACAATTATGCAATCTAAAACATATCATAATGCAGACTTATTGGTAGTTTCTGATTTTTTATCTGCTAATATTACTAAAAATAATATTAATTTAATGTTGCAACTAAAAGCAAAAGCTAATCGCTTTCATGCTATTAATATTGCTTCTTCAACATTGTCTAATAATTTTAAAAAATATTTTACTAATTATTGACATTATGATCCTCGCGATCCATTTGCTGCGCGAAAAATTGCGTTAAATTTAGCTAAAACTAAAAATAAATCTTAATCTTAATTTTGATAGTGTCAATATCGAGTGAAAATTTCCTAAAAATATTTATCAAAAAATTAAATTATTTTGGAAAGTTACACTGTTAAATAAACACAAATTCCAAATAACCTTTAAAATTTTAATTCCTGTTTTTAATATAGGAATTTTTTTTGTATAATTTAATTAAACTTAATATAAGTTTTTAACTCATTGCTTTAATTTCAAAGTAAATGAGTTTTTATTTTGAAAGGATGAAAAATGAATAAAAATTTACAAGAAGAATATGAATGAATTAATAAAAGAATTGATAAAATAATCATTGATAAAATCAATTTACTCCAGAAATTATTAATGTAGAGTTAATTTAAGCTCAAACTACTATTGTTGATATTAATGAGAAATTTAAAAAAACAAAAAGATTAGCAAATTTAAAAAAATTAGTTATTTAATGTATTAAAAAATATTTTACTTTTGGAAAAATTGATAAAAATAAAATAATTAAAGGTAGAAAGGGTCACCTCTAAGTTGCAATAATTATACTCTAGTGAAAAAGTAATTGAAACACTTTTTCTGGAGTATTTTTTATTTTTGTATGAAATCTTGTATTGTTATATTTTCAAATAGCATGATTCATATATAATAAAAATGTATTTTATTTTTGAATTTTGTCTTTAAAATAAACAGGTTCTTAAAGTTTTAAATACAGTTTCTACAAGTGCATTTTGATATGAGCATAGCCATCTGTCATGCTTAATTAGATATTATTTTTTTTCGCATAGCAATTTCAATAATCATAGGTTCTAAATTGTATTCCGATCAGTATGAATAATTGTATTGTATAAATTATATTTATTAGTCATATCTTTTAAAGATTTTATAAGGTGTGACTTTTCTTGATTTTTAGATCAGTGATGATGTAAAATTTTTCGTGAATAAAAATCAACAAATGCTCACAAATACAATTTTTGATTATTAATTTTAAATTCACTAATATCTAAAGCAATTTTTTCTAATGGTTTATTAACTTTAAAGCTAATGGTATCATCAGCTTGTTTTAATAAATTAGGTGCTATAAATTTATGTTGTGCTTTTAATTTTGATTTTTTTCCATAAGTTCCTTGTTTATGAATTGTTTTTAAACCTAATCTTTCATTGCTGAAAGTGATTTTTTCTACCAATTTTAAATAGCTGCCATTCGTTTAGCAATATATTCTTGTTGACAACCATAAATCTTTATCATCATCATAAAAGATTAAATTTATTGTAGCAATCATAACTTATCATCAAACTTTGTGGTTTCATTCTGGACATCCGCAGATATTTCATGATATCCTTCATTAGAATTTGTAATAAATTTAATAGAAAAGATTTTTTAAATCCTTTTCAATATAGATTTTAACAATTTTATAACATTCATAAAGATAAGGTTTAAAAGTGAAATGGTTTATTTTTGCGTGGTTTAGTTTTGCTTGTGGTTTTTTCAATTTTGACTGCAGTAGAATAAGACTTTTTCAAAATTTCAATTTTGGATTTGTAGTAAAAATAATTCTTTTTCAACTCGTTTTCATAATTTTTAAATGATTCTTTTGGTCTTTTCTTAAAATCTCTATACAGTATTTACCTCTTGTTTTTAATTTTAGTTCTTTTTTGAAACTAAACTTTTCACCTTGCAAGTATCATTTTTTGAATTTAAATATAAATTATTTTTCTACTGATTTTATTTTCTTTGCTTAATGTTGTAGCAGATTTACCAGCAAAATATTGTTCTATGATTTTTAATTTTAGTTCCTTATTATATCTTGTCATAAAAAGAGTCTCCTTACTAAGTTAAAACATTGTTTTTTGCAACTTAGGGGTGACCCTTTCTAATGTTTAGTAATCTGTGTAACTTACAAAAATAACTATGTTTAATTAGTTCTAGTAAATATAATTAATTTTCTAGAAAGAGTGAGTTACAGATGGCTAAAAAGCAAAATATTAATAACAATGATCCAATATCACAAGCAGTAGATTTATTATTAGAAAATACTGAAGATTTAACAACAGTTTTTAAAGAGGGAGGATTATATAAAGAATTAACAAAAAGATTAGTAGAAAAAATGTTGAATTCTGAGATGCAAAATTATTTAGGATATGATAAGAATCAGCTTGCCAAATAATAGAGTGACAATGCTCGTAATAGGTATAAGTTCAAAAAAATTAATAACCCAACAAGGTAAAATTGAAATTGATGTACCAAAGAGATCGTAATAAGCCAATTTTAATCTGTAATAGTTGCAAAAAGACAAAGAAGATTTGATGGTTTTGATCAACAAGTTCTTTCTTTATATGCAGTATGACATTATCAGATATTGGAATGCAATTACAAAGTTATATCATGGTGCTGATATTAGTGAAAGTGTTATTAGTCAAATTACTGATGATGTTATTGATGACGTCAAAGCATGGCAAAATCGACCATTAGATGGTGTTTATCCGATTGTTTATTTTTGATTGTATAGTAGTTAAGTACGACAAGATGACAGAGTTATTAATAAATCAGTTTATATAAACTTTAGGGTTGATTTAGAAGGTAAAAAAGATGTTTTAGGTTTATGAATTAGTGAAAATGAAGGTTCTAAATTTTGATTAGCCAATTTCACAGAAATGAAAAATCGTGGCTTAAATGATATTCTGATTGCTTGTAGTGATAATTTAACAGGCATGTCAGAAGCAATACAATCAGTTTATCCTAAAACCGAACATCAATTATGCATCGTTCATCAAATTAGAAATAGTTTGAAATATGTCTCATATAAGCATAGAAAATCTCTAGTTGCAGATTTAAAACCAATTTATACTGCATGTAGTGAAGAACAAGCAATGCAAGATTTAGAATCATTTGAAAATAAATGAACTAAACAATATCCACAAATTGCTAAATCTTGATATAAAAATTGAGATAATTTAATGGTTTTTATTAGTTATCCTGCAGAAATAAAAAGGGTAATTTATACCACAAATGCTATTGAATCTGTTAATAGTCAATTACGAAAAGTCATCAGAAATAAAAAAGTTTTTCCTAACGATATGTCAGTTTTTAAAATATTTTATTTAGCAATTGACAATATAACAAAAAAATGAACAATGCCCATTCAAAATTGAAATACAGCAATTGCTCATTTTATGATAAAATTTGAAGACAGAATTAATCTGAATTAGTAACTTTGTAAAACTGAACTTGTCAAGAAAAGTGGACAATAAAAGTAACCTTTTATTAAATTTTATAAAATAGCGTTTGTAAGTGTTAAATTTATAGGTATGAAGTAATTATTTGTTAGTTTGGAATGAGCTAATCGATATTCGATTGGACTCATTCCTTTTAATTTTATTTGAGGTCGATAATTATTATAAAAGTAAATATATTTAGGTAAGTTGTCTTGTATTCATTCAATAGTTCTATTTTTTCTTGGAATTTGATATAGAAATTCTGTTTTCATTGTTCCAAATCAAGTTTCAGTAGCACCATTATCACAGGAATTACCTCTTCCTAGACATTGAAATTTTTATTTTAATTCATGCATAAAAATTTTATAAGGAAGGATTTGTATAGTAAAAATCCCTTGATCTGATTATAAAATTCATAAGAAGTAGGTTTTGAGCATTAACTCAAAGCTTGGATATTTTTTGGACAACAAATGTCATGTCTAAACTTGCACTTATTTTATAATCTAATATCGGACTTCTCCCCACATGTACTTGTGGAGGAAACAATGAAATTGAATGAGTTCAACAATACTTTTCAAACAGAACAAGATTGTTTGAAATATATAGTAAGTTTGAAGGAAAATAAATGTATCAGGTGTTATTGAACAAATTTGAATACTTCTGATTTAAGAAGAATAAGATGTTTGAAATGTCATCAAACATTTAGTATTCTTCATGGCACCATTTTTTACAAGTCACAAATACCTTTGAAATCTTGGTTTTATCTCATCTTTAGATGAATAAACACCAAACATGGATTCCATCAACTGATGTTGCCAAAAGAATTGGGGTAACTTTGAAAACTGCTTGAAGAATGGGTCATAAAATCAGAACTTGTATTGCCAAACAAGAATCACAATTTATTGTTGAGGCATAGTGCAAATGAGATGAAATGTATCTCTTTCACATATGGGTTTTAAAAACAAAGTCTTGGTGAATAAAACCTTGATTGTTAGTATTTATGAAAAAAACAACCAATAAATTAATTGTAAGTATTTGAAAAATACAAAAGTAAAAATCTCTGCAGGTTGCAAGAACACATTTCTTCAAAGTATCATGTATACTGATTTTGAAAGGATGTACGATTTTAAATCAGTTCTTTTTTTAAATATAAAACAGTCAATCATCAAGATAGCTATGTTTCAAAAACTGGTGTAAATACCAACCAAATTGAATCAGTTTGAAAACATATAAGAAGAACATTTAAAACACATATCAAGTTGCAAAACATCATGTTCATTTATATGCAAAAGAAGCTGCATATAAATTCAATAAGATACCTAGTTTTGAAATTGTAATGCTATGTTTGATTTAAAAATGTGGGGAGAAGTCCGTAGATAGGCTTTTCTCAGCATTTATGTGATAAAATTTAAAAATAGTACATAAAGGGAGAAAAGCCTCTAATATTTCATTATTATGAAAATCTTTAACAATTGATAAATAATATGTTTTACCATTAGTTAATAAATAAGTTATATCAGTACCTAATTTTTGATTTAAATTAGTAGTTGAAAAATCACGTTTAAGGTAATGTTTAGTAATCTGTGTGACTTACAAAAATAACTATGTTTAATTAGTTCTAGTAAATATAATTAAATGACTAGAAAGAGTGAGTTACAGATGGCTAAAAAAGATAACTTTAATAATAATGATCCAATATCAAAAGCAGTAGATTTATTATTAGAAAATACTGAGTGCTGTAGTTTTAAAGAGGAGAATTATATAAAGGAATTAAGGTGTAGAAAAGATGTTGAATTCTGAAATACAAAATTAGTAGGACATGAAAAGAATCAACGTAGTAATAGTGATAATATTCGTAATGGGTACAACTTCAAAATTAATAACTCAACAAGGTAAAATTGAAATTGATGTACCAAGGGATCGCAATAGTGATTTTACTCCTGTAATAGTTGCAAAGACAAAGAAGATTTGATGGTTTTTGATCAACAAATTCTTTGCATTATATGCAAAAGGAATGACTTTCAGATATTAAAATTCACAATTACAAGAGTTATATCATGGTGCAGATATTAGTAAGTATTATTGAATCAAATTACTGATGATGTTATTGATGATGTAAAAAGCATGGCAAAATCGACCATTAGATGATGTTTATCGATTGTTTATTTTTGATTGTATAGTAGTTAAAAGTACGACAAGATAAACGGATTATTAATAAATCAGTTTATAAGCTGAGTTGGTTGAAGGCAAAGATGTTTTAGGTTTATGAATTAGTGAAAATGAAGGCGCTAAATTTTGACTAAGCTAATTTTACAGAAATGAAAAATCGAGGCTTAAATGATATTCTTATTGCTTGTAGTATTAATTTAGGAATGTCAAACAATACAATCGGATTTATCCTAAAACAGAACATCAATTATGCATTGTTCATCAAATCAGAAATAGTTTAAAATATGTCTCATATAAGCATAGAAAATCCTAGTTGCAGATTTAAAACCAATTTATACTGCGTGTAGTGAAGAACAAGCAATGCAAGCTTTAGAATCATTTGAAAATAAATAAATAAACAATATCCTCAAATTGCTAAATCTTGATATAAAAGTGAGATAATTTAATGGTTTTATTAGTTATCCAGCAGAAATCAAAAGAGTGATTTATACAACAAATGCTATTGAATCTGTTAATAGTCAATTACGAAAAGTCATCAGAAATAAAAAAGTTTTTCCTAATGATATGGCAGTTTTCAAAATATTTTACTTAGCAATTGAAAATATAATAAAAAAATGAACAATGCCCATTCAAAATTGAAATACAGCAATTGCTCATTTTATGATAAAATTTGAAGAAAGAATTAATCTGAACTAGTAACTTTGTAAAAGAAAGAAACACAGATTATTAAAAAGCCTCCAAAAAAAATATAATTGAAATTAATAATTATTAATTTAACATTATTGAAAAATTGATTTCAATTAAATTACATAAGGCTTTTCTCCCTTTATGTACTATTTTTAAATTTTATCACATAAATGCTGAGAAAAGCCTATCTACGGACTTCTCCCCACATTTTTAAATCAAACATAGCATTACAATTTCAAAACTAGGTATCTTATTGAATTTATATGCAGCTTCTTTTGCATATAAATGAACATGATGTTTTGCAACTTTGATATGTGTTTTAAATGTTCTTCTTATATGTTTTCAAACTGATTCAATTTGGTTGGTATTTACACCAGTTTTTGAAACATGGCTATCTTGATGATTGACTGTTTCATGCTTAGTGAAAACCGATTTAAATCCGCAATATCCTTTTCAAAAATCAGTATGTACATGACACTTTGAAGAAATGGTTTCTTGCAAACTGCAAAGATTTTACTTTTGCATTTTCAATACTTTCACAATTAATTTATTGGTTGTTTTTCATAAATACCAACAATCAAGGTTTTATTCACCAAGGATCTTCCCTTGTTTTTAAAACCATATGTAGAAGAATACATTTCATCCATTGCCTATACCCTCAACAATAAATTACTTGATTCTTGTTTGGCAAATACAAATTCTGATTTTATGGCCATTCTTCAAGCAGTTTTCAAAGTTACCCCCAATTCTTTGCGCATCAGTTGATGGAATTCCATGTTTGGTGTTTTATTCATCTAAGATGAGATAAAACCAAGATTTCAAAAGGTATTTGTGACTTACATAAAAATGGTGCCATGAAGAATACTAAATGTTTGATGACATTTCAAACATCTATTCTTCTTAAATCAGAAGTATTCAAATTTGTTCAATAACACCTGATACATTTATTTTCCTTCAAACTTACTATATATTTCAAACAATCTTGTTCTGTTTGAAAAGTATTGTTGAACTCATTCAATTTCATTGTTTCCTCCACAAGTACATGTGGGGAGAAGTCCGTTACATAATTAATCTCTAATGAAAAACAATTTAATTATTTTTCATTAGAGATTTTTAATATTTATATTTTCTAATTTTATTAAACTTCTAATCACTTTAAAATTAAAATTTTACTTCTTAAATTCCAAATTTAATATTGATAACTGATCAGATGAAATTTCACTAGGACTATTTGTTAATAAACAAATACCACGATTATTTTTAGGAAAAGCAATAGTATCACGAATTGATTCATTCTTAATTAAAATCATTAATAAACGATCAATGCCAAAAGCAATACCACCATGTGGAGGAACTCCGTAATTAAAAGCTGATAAGAAAAAACCAAATTTATTTTCAATTTCTGTTTTACTTAAATCTAATAATTCAAAAATCTTTTTTTGTAATTTATAATCATGAATTCTAATGCTCCCACCAGCAATTTCAAAACCATTTAAAACCAAATCATAAGCATCTGCAGTTAAAGTTCCTAAATCTTTATTTTTTATATCTAATAATTTTTCAGGATTTTTTGGACTTGTAAAAGGATGATGACAAGCTTGTCATTTATTTTCTTCCTGTTCAAACATTGGTCAATCAATAATTCAAATAAATTCAAAGTTTTCAATATTATTCATAAAATCTTTATGATTAATTCGTTTTGACAAATCATTAATATAAAAACTTCTAATAGCACCCATAACTTTATTAGCAACATCTTGTTGTTCATATACGAAAATTAAAAAATTATTATTATATTTTATTTTTGATATTTCTTCTGCTAAAACTAAATCATCAAACTTTACTTTAGAATTATTATGAATAATTTTTTTCTTAATTAAGTCATAAATTATTAATGTTTTTCCTCCATGCTGATTGCCAATTTCTGTTATTTTTTTTATAGTTGTTTCATTCATTTTATCATTAACTATAAAACCCTTATAAATAAATCCATCACTATTATTGTTAATATTAATATTTATTAACTTACATGTACAACGCAAATCAGGTTTATCACTACCATATAAATCCATTGCTTGATCATAGGTAATCGATGAAAATGTTGAGGGAATATTACCAATTTTTAAAGTATTAAAAAGACTTATTATCATATTTTCTACTATTAATTTAATTTCTTTACTAGTAGTAAATGCCATTTCTAAGTCTAATTGTTGAAATTCGGGTTGTCTATCAGCACGAAAATCTTCATCACGAAAACATTTAGCAATTTGATAATATTTGTCAATACCTGATATCATTAATAATTGCTTATAAATTTGTGGTGATTGTGGTAAAGCATAAAAATGTTTTTTTTGAATACGAGCAGGAACTAAAAAATCACGAGCACCTTCTGGTGTTGATTTTGTTAAGCAAGGAGTATCAATTTCTAAAAAATTATTTTGATTCAAAAATGTTCGTAAGCAACTAAGAACTTGGTGTTTAAATTTAATATTATAATTCATTGCTGGTCTTCTTAAATCTAAATAGCGATATTGTAAACGTAATTCTTCACTAGCAAGCGTATTATCATTTTTAATAACAAATGGTAAATTAATAGAATTGCTTAATATTTCAATATCTTTTGCTACTACTTCAATCATATCATTAGCAGTTTTTGCATCTTTATTTTTTCGTAAGACAACTGTTCCAATTACTTTTAAAACAGATTCAACTTTAACATTTTTTATTTCTTGATAATATCCGTTATCTGGTTTAACAATGACTTGTGTTGTTCCATACATATCACGTAAATCAATAAAAATACCAAATTTATTAATACGAATATCTTTAACTCAACCACTAATAATAATTTCTTTTGTAATATCACCCTGCGTTAAATTACCACATGTATGAGTTCTAAAGAGTTTTTCCATATTCTTCATTCTCCTCTAATAATAGATTTTTAACCTTACTAAGCAATTGCTGTTCAGTATCAAAAATTAATTTTATCATTTCTTTTTTAACAAAAGAATAAAAACTAACCTGATTTTTTTCTTTTAAAAATAGTATATTTTTGGCTAAACTACGATCAATAATCTGTGACTTATTTTTATCTTGATATAAATTATATTCCATATCAATATGATAATTTTCTTTACGTAATTGTAATAATAAATCGGAAGCTATTATTAATCCTAATTCGCTTAAAGCAATAATTTGTAAATCAATAATTGGTGGTTTATTAATATTTTTATTTTCTACCAATAATAACATTAATCTTTCAATACCAATTGCAAAACCAATAGCAGGTATTTTTAATGGTGAACCCAATTCATTAAATAAATTATCATATCTACCACCACCAAGTAAAGTATTTTGACTTTCACCAATTCGTGAATCAATAGTAGTTATTTCAAAAATAATACCATTATAATAATCTAAACCACGAACTAAATGCTCATCAATAATAAAATTAACTTTATTATTTTTTAAACTATTAATAATGGTTGTAAAATATGTTTTTTCTTCATTAGTTAAAAAATCATTTAAATATGGTATTTCTAAATTTAATTTAGTACAAATTTTACAATCAAGAACTCTTAACGGCGATACTTTAACTCTAATTTGACAATTTTCACACAATTGCTTACTTTGATTTAATAATTGTTCTTTAAGTGCTATTTGGTATTTATTTTTTGTTTCATTAGATCCAAAATAATTAATATTTAAAGTTAAATTTGGTATTGAAAAACTTTTTATCATTTCTAGGGCCATCATCATTACTTCAACATCAACTAAAGGATGTTTAACACCAACAGTTTCGATACCAAATTGATTAAATTGACGTTGACGCCCTTTTTGAGGTCTTTCATATCGAAACATTGAACCATAATAAAAATACTTTAACGTTTGCTTAGATTTATATAATTTATTTTCAATTATAGCACGAACAATACCCGCTGTTCCTTCAGGACGAAGAGCTAATAATCTATCATTTTTATCATTAAATTGATAAATTTCTTTCTGAATAATATCAGTTGTATCTCCCACGGCTCGTAAAAATAATTGAGCATTTTCAAAAATAGGAGTAATAAATTCTTGATAATTATATTTAATTGCACACTGTGTTAAAGATTTAATAATATTACGATATATAATAACCTCTTCATTATACATATCACGTGTTCCTCTTGCTTTTTGAAATTGCATACTTTTTTTACTCCTTTTAATAAAAAATAAATCTTCTAAAAAAACGTTCCTTTATTTTAGGAACGTTTCTTAACGCGGTACCATCCTAATTCATTTACAAAGTAAATGCACTTAATTATAATTTATCATATTTAATTAATTAATAATACAAGCTATTTAATGTCATAAAATTAGTTAACCAATGTTTGCACCAACCACACTGTCTCTTAATGTTTACCCTAAATTTACTTTTAAATGCTGAAAATATTATACTAAAATATTACATAATTATTCTGTTTATTGCAATAATATCAGGAATTTTTTTAATTGATGAAATAATTTGATGTAAACGTTCAATATTAGAAACTTTAATTAAAATTTTTAAACTTCCATGATTTTCCTTAAGCTTATTATTAGCATCAATACTTTGAATTTGTGCCTTTAAATAGCCCAAAATATTTAAAACATCAGTCATCAATGCTGGTCGATCTAAATATTGAATTTGAATTTTTGAATTATAAAGATGATGACTGGTTGCTAATAAATTTCACTTAGTATCAATAATACGTTCTTTACGCTCTGGCAAACTAACATTAGGACAAATTAAACGATGAACTTTAATACCTTGCCCTTTAGTAATATAACCCGCAATTGGTTCATCAGGGATAGGTAAACAACAATGAGCCAATGATGTTTTAGTATTGGGGGCATTTTCAATAATAATTTCATTATTACTACTTAAATTCATTGTTGTTTGTTGTTTAGTTTTTAATTCTTGAAATGTTACTGAATCACTATATAAAATAGTAGTAACCGCCTGTTCAATTGTATAAGTTCCATTAGCAACATCTAAGCAAAAATCTTCATACGTTTTATATTTTAATGATCTAATTCTTGACATAATAACATTACGTTTTGCAATTTTTCAACGAATGTGATTTTCAATAATATATTCTTCTATTTTTTCCTTTGTTTTTTTTATTTTCTCTTTGTTTTCTGTATCTTTAATTTTATTTTCTTGATTAAATTTTTCTTGCTGATTATTTAAATATTTTTTTATTTTATGTTGAGCAAAATTGGTCTTAACAATATTTAATCAATCACGAGAAGGGCGTGCAGTTTTAGCAGTTTTAATTTCAACAATATCACCTGATTTTAAAACAGTATTAATAGGAGAGTAAATACCATTTATTCTTGCACCTACTGTTGTTTCACCAATTTCAGTATGAACTTTAAAAGCAAAATCTAAAACAGTTGAACCAAATGGTAATGTTATAACATTACCATTTGGAGTTAATACATAAATTAAATCACTAAAAATATCTTGTCGAATTTCTTTTTCTAAATTATTATCTTTGGCAATATTATCTGCTAATATGTTTTCATCAACATTTGGATTTAAGTCATTTAAATTTAATATTTCTTGAAAAATATTTAATTTTTCATCAATTTCTGCTTGACGTTTCTTAGGATTTTTATTTTCCCCTTCTTTATATCTTCAATGCGAAGCTGCACCTGCTTCAGCAAAATCTTCCATTTCTTCAGTTCTAATTTGTAATTCATAAATTTCATTATCAAAAACAACAGATGTATGTAATGATTGATACATATTATTTTTTGGTGTTGCAATATAATCTTTAAATCTACCCGGAACAGGAGTAAAACTTTGATGAATATAACCCAAAATGGCATAACAACTATCAATAGAATTAGTAACAACTCTAATTGCTAAAATATCATGTATATCATCAAAATCTTTTCCAAAATAATACATTTTACGATAAATAGAATATAAGTGTTTACTACGACCATAAATTTTAAAAATTAAATTTTTATGTTGTGATAATGTTTTACTTAATTCTTTAATAATTTCATTAACTAATTTTTCACGTTTTTCACGATCCAAATTAATAAGGTTATCAATTTTTTTATACTCTTTAGGATGTAATACTGCAAAAGAACGATCTTCTAGTTCTGATTGTAATTTACGCATACCTAGACGATGAGCAATAGAAGCATAAACTTCTAAAGTTTCTTTAGCAATAATTATTTGTTTTTCGGGATTTAAAAAATTAATAGTTCTAATATTATGTAAACGATCTGCCATTTTAATAATAATGACACGAATATCATGAGCTAAACTTAAATATAATTTACGTAAATAATTAGCTTTAATTTCATTTCTTTTTTCTTTTGCAAAATGACTAACTTTAGTTACAGCTAAAACTAAATTAGCAACTTCCAAACCAAATTCTGCTACTAACTCATCAAAAGTTGTTGGTGTATCTTCTAAAATATCATGTAAAAATCCTGCTTGTATTGAAGAGACATCTAAATGTCATAATACTAAATTATATGCTGTTGATAAAACATGATAAACATAAGGATCACCATTCTTTCGATATTGATCTTTATGTTTTAATAATGCATATTCATAAGCTACTTTAATTTTTGTAATTTGCTTAGGATCTTTGATAAATGTTTTTGCTTCCGCTAATAATTGGTTAAAATCTTTACAAGTTAAATTATTCATTATTTACTACTTATTAAAACTGAATTATTTCTAACAGCGGAATATTATCAAAATGATGTTTATTAGCAAATTCAGAAAGCGAAATTAAAGTAGCAATGCCAACTGATTGAGCATTACTTTGTTTTATTAAATTAAGACAAGCATTAATTGTTCCCGAAGTTGCAATCAAATCATCAATTATTACTACTTTATCTTTTGTTGAAAGTACATTTTGCTGCATTTCTAATATAGCAGTACCGTACTCTAAATCATAAGTTACTTTATAGGTTTTACCTGGTAATTTACCTTTTTTGCGTGCAAGAACTAATTTGATACCCAACTTATATGCTATAGCAGCACCAAAAATAAATCCTCTTGCTTCAGGTGCTAAAATTGCTGTTGCTCCACATTTTTTAATAAAATCTACAAAAATATTAACAACACTTTGAAATGCTTCTGGATTACTTAATATTGGGTTAATATCTTTAAATTGGATACCTTTAATTGGAAAAT
Source organism: Spiroplasma endosymbiont of Lariophagus distinguendus (assembly GCF_023846195.1). Lineage (NCBI taxonomy): Bacteria > Bacillati > Mycoplasmatota > Mollicutes > Entomoplasmatales > Spiroplasmataceae > Spiroplasma > Spiroplasma endosymbiont of Lariophagus distinguendus. The sequence continues at coordinate 12,341 of NZ_JALMUW010000004.1, read as the reverse complement.
CAGGAATATTAATAATAATTTTTTTTAATGATTCTTTTGTCATTGCAACCACCTATTCATTAATACCTTTAATAACATATTCATCTGCACCAATGAAATGTTTTTTAATTTTATTAATACGTTTTTTATATCTATAAACTCTTCATTTCTCAAAATAAATTCAAATAAAAGGAGCAATAAAGTAAGATGATACTAAACTTACTATACAACCTATTAATAATGATAAACTAACTATTCAGAAACTAGGAATAATAAACATAACAATTACTGATGTTATTAATACTACACCATTAATAACTAATGTTCTTGGTAAAGCCTTTTGAACACTTTTATTTGAAATTTCAATTATTTCTTCTGTGCTAATAACTTGTGTTTGATTATTATTAATCTTAATTTCACGAATATTATCAAAAATTGACATAATACTAATTATTGTTAAAATCATTACTCCCAATAATATTCCAACAATTGAAGTAGAAATTACAATTTGGAAAATACTAATAATAGCAAGTGTCATTAGTAAACTAAAAATAATAGCTAAAATTAAAGGAATAACATAAGTTAATTGAAATCTAATAATAATATAAATTAAAATAACAATAAAAGATAAAGCAATTGAAATAATCATATTAACTAATAAATCTACACCTGACTTAGCAACAACTAGATCAATTTCTCCTCATTGTAAAATAGATTCTTGTTTTCAATTTCTAGTAATCTCCCCTAAAAAATTCTTAAACCTTTGCTGCATACTTTGAGAATTTACTGTTGTTTGAACAATAATTTTAAACTGATATGGTTTTCCTTCACCACCAGCAATTAAGGAAAAATTAATATTTTTAAAATATTTACTAAATTGACTATTATTTTGAATTTCTTTACTAATAAAATCTTTTGCTAATTCTGCTTCTTTAATAATATTGTAACTAGGATCACTTGGATCTTGAGTAATTGTACCCATTCCAACAAAATCAGTTCGTTGATCAAAACCAGAACCAAAATTAGAACCAATTACACCATAAGTAATACCTGAAGCAAGAACAATAACAGCAGAACCTGAAAGAATTCATTTTGTTAATTTATGAAAATAATTTCAGTTACTTATTTTAAGTTTTGAAAAAACATTTTTAAAATTAACTAATATTTTTTTGTCTTTTGCTTTAACTATTTGAATTTTTAACGGTTTTAATGCATTAATTAATTCTTGTTTCAATTTATTAATTTCTTGTGAAAGATTTAAAATTAAATCTTTTACTTTTGACTTATAAACTGATCTTGATTTACTATGTTCTTTTTTTAATTGCTGCTTATCAACTTTAAATTTTTTAATTAATTCTTTAACTTTATTTTTATAACTAATTTGAAGCTGACATTTTTCTGAAATTAATTGTTTTTTTATTTTTTTATCACTACTTTTAATATTATTTGTATCTATTGAATTATTTAAAACTATAGTGCTTTTTCTACTAATATTATTAGTTCCTAAAAGTTGAGGTTTATTTTCTAACCAGTTATTTCGTAATAATGTTCATAACACTAATCTTAATAAGATAATTCCAAAAATAATTACACCAAAAGTAGCAATAGAAGTCATAATAATAAAACCTTTAATAGCACGAGTTCCAAATCAGAAAATAGTTAAATTAACAATTAAAATAATAGCGCTACAATCTAATGAAGAAGATAATGTTTTCTTATTTGCTGATTTAAAAGCACTAATCAAAGTTTTACCTTGCATATATTCATTTTTAAAACGTTCCAACAAATTAATAATTGTATCTAATAATAGTGCAAAACCAATAATTAAAGCAATTACGCTTTCAGGAGCAATTATGCCATTAATGAAAACAAAACTAACAATAGTAAATAATAAAAATAATGATATTATAATTAGAACAATAACTCCTAACATACGATAATAAAACAGAACAATAGTCATAAGAACAAAGGTAACTAATATAATAATAACAACTGCAATTTTTAAAGATGTTGCACCTAGCGGTGGACTAACATTAGCATAAGATAACATAGTAAAATTATTTTTTGACAATCCTGATGTTAAAACACTTTTCATTTGTTCAACTGTTTCAAGATTAAAAGTATCTGAATTAATTGAAATACTATTGTTAGTTACTTTAACTTCACCAACTCAATATGGAATATAACGATAATCAATAACATCTTCATGTAAAATATCTGAAACATCTGGTAAACGTAATAAATCTTTAATATAAGGCAATCATGCATTCATAGGTGAACCAACAATAGGAGAAGCAAAAGGATCAAAGCGATTAGCAGGATCATATGTATTTTTTTCATCATTAGTATCAACAGAAAGACTATGAACTGAACCTAAATTATCAGAATAAATTCAATTAATACCAAATTGACCATTTTGATTAGGATTTAATAGTCGTGCTAAAGTAGGGTCTTGTGCTTTAGCTCTAGCTAAAATATCAGTACCTTTACCAAGACCTGGTGTATTATTATCTAATAATGATGTTAATGATGCTTTAATCTTACCATCAGTATCATTTTTAAGATTATCAATTATAAAAGCAAGGGAGCGAATACCCTCCATACTACTTCGAATATAATCTAATAACTGACCAATATCTGAATAAATATAAAATGTATTTTCTTTGGCAGAAGTAAGTTCTTTTAAAACTGAATCATTTTTAACATCAAAAACAAGTTCTGGGCGATGAGTAACAGAATTATTAACAGCTTTAATAGCAGAAAAAACATCACTAGTTAATAATCTTTTATCTCTTTTTGTTCAAGTAGTAGCTTTGTCATCTTTCTTTTCGGTTGCTAATAAATCATTACCATCTTTATCAACAATATAAGAATAACCACGTCGTGATACACTGTGAACAAAAGTAGAAATATCAACTCCCGCATCTTTACTCAACGCTAAATTATACTTATTATTATTATTGCTAGTAATGCTTTCAATATAAACGTTACTAGTACCTAAAGGGTCAACTCTGTCTTTTAATAAATTAATAACATCTTTTTGTTTACCTTTACCCTCATATTGAACTTGTGTTTGATAACCACCAGCAAACTCAATACTTAATTTACTATTATTTTCAACATATTTAGCACTAAACACTACTGAAATTATTATTGCAGAAACAATAATTATTAAACTAAAAATCCTTAAAAAAAATCCAAGATTTTTAGTTTTTCTTGTCCTAGAAGAAGTGTTCATATTTCTTCACTCCTAAATCATTTTATTTGTATAAACATAGATTGTATATTATTTAAGCACTATATAAGAATACCAACATTCGTTATAAATAACAATTGTTTTACAGTAATATCAAAAATAATTATTTTCTAAATAAAATTATATTATTATTAATATACTCTTTACCAATAATTGTTATTTTACGACCCTTAGTTGTCTTAATAATTAAACCACAATGAATAAGTCAAGGTTCATAATGAATTTCAAGATTTTTTCTTTCTTCATTCAAAAGTTGACAAATAGTTTCAATACTCAAACTTTTATCTAAATTTACATTATTAAACAATGCTAAATATGCCAATTGTAAACTATTTAAACCTAAAGGATAAATTTGCAAAAAAAATAAAATTTGCAAAATATTAGTTTCATTTAAATCTACATTCATAACAACACAATAATTATACAATTGTTTAATGATGTTAATAATGAGTCGCGGAATATTACGACAATGATTAGCAATAATATTCGGACTTCTCCCCACATGTACTTGTGGAGGAAACAATGAAATTGAATGAGTTCAACAATACTTTTCAAACAGAACAAGATTGTTTGAAATATATAGTAAGTTTGAAGGAAAATAAATGTATCAGGTGTTATTGAACAAATTTGAATACTTCTGATTTAAGAAGAATAAGATGTTTGAAATGTCATCAAACATTTAGTATTCTTCATGGCACCATTTTTTACAAGTCACAAATACCTTTGAAATCTTGGTTTTATCTCATCTTTAGATGAATAAACACCAAACATGGAATTCCATCAACTGATGTTGCAAAAGAATTGGGGGTAACTTTGAAAACTGCTTGAAGAATGGGTCATAAAATCAGAACTTGTATTGCCAAACAAGAATCACAATTTATTGTTGAGGGCATAGTGCAAATGGATGAAATGTATCTTTCACATATGGGTTTTAAAAAACAAGGAAGATCCTTGGTGAATAAAACCTTGATTGTTGGTATTTATGAAAAAACAACCAATAAATTAATTGTGAAAGTATTGAAAAATGCAAAAAGTAAAAATCTTTTGCAGTTTGCAAGAAACCACATTTCTTCAAAGTGTCATGTACATACTGATTTTTGAAAAGGATATTGCGATTTTAAATCGGTTTTCACTAAGCATGAAACAGTCAATCATCAAGATAGCTATGTTTCAAAAACTGGTGTAAATACCAACCAAATTGAATCAGTTTGAAAACATATAAGAAGAACATTTAAAACACATATCAAAGTTGCAAAACATCATGTTCATTTATATGCAAAAGAAGCTGCATATAAATTCAATAAGATACCTAGTTTTGAAATTGTAATGCTATGTTTGATTTAAAAATGTGGGGAGAAGTCCGTAGATAGGCTTTTCTCAGCATTTATGTGATAAAATTTAAAAATAGTACATAAAGGGAGAAAAGCCATAATATTTATTATATTATTTTCTAATTTTCAATTTAAACTTAAAGAAACTTGTGAAATAATACTTTTAATATCCTGATAATTATAATCAGATAATTGTAAAATATTAGGAATACGACTTATCAACGCTTTAGTTAAGATTCCTACTTTATTAGTAGCACCAATAAATGTAAAAGAGGGTAAATTAATTTTAACAATTTTATTATTATAATCTTTACCAATCATAATATTAATAAAATTACCTTCTAATGCAGAATATAATACTTCTAATATTTCATAGTTAACAACATGAATTTCATCAATAAAAACTATATCAGATTGTTTGATATTTGCTAAAATACTAATAATATCGCTAGTTTTATTAATGCTTGTTCCTTCTAAACTATGAAAATTTACTTGCAATTCTTCTGCTATTAATCGTGCAATAGTTGTTTTTCCAATACCAGGAGGACCAATTAATAAAATATGACTTAAAGCAATATTTTGAATTTTACTACCTTTGATTAAAATTAGAATACGTTCAATAACATTATTTTGTCCAACAAAATTATTAAAACTACTAATACCCATATTTTATTTCCTTAATAGCTAATGCAATAATTTCTTCAACTTCCAAATCTCAATTAATATTTCTTAATAAAAAATTATTAATTACTATTGAACTAAAACCTAATTTTAATAATGTATCAAATACTAAATCTGATTTTTCATTTTGACTAGTTGTTAAATTACTTACTACTTTAATATGATTACTAAAATAATTAATAATATTATTAGCAATTTTATGAGTTATACCTTTACACTGTTGCAATATCTTATAATCTTGTTTGCTTATAGCCAACTTAATACTATCAAGTGATAGTTGATTTAATAATCTTAAAGCAGTTTTTGGTCCAATATTACTAATATTAAGTAAGTGAATAAAAAAGGTTTTTATTGCTTTTGATACAAACCCAAAAAATTGTTCATAAGTTGGTTTTTGATGACAATAAACATAAATTTTCACTTTAATATTTAATGGTAATGTTTGTAAATTAACACCTTCAATAATATATCCATGATCATTACATTCAAAAATAATTTTATTTTCATAAAATTCTTTAATAATACCTAAAAATATTCATCCATCACTTATTCCTCCTTTTCTATTCTTACTATTAATTAGATGAAAAAGAAAAATAAACCTTTTTATTTTTTAAAATTATGTTCAATTGAAAGCACATCATCATCATTTTCAATTGTTTCTAACAATATATCAATTAATTTAATTTGTTGTTGATCAGTAATGGTAATCAATTCATGGGGAATATTAACAATTTCGTTAGTAATAAAATCATTAATATTATTTTTTTCTAATAAATTAGTTACAGCATTTAACTGTTTAGGATTAACTTCAATATCAATGATATCTTCTTTTTTTTTAATATTAAAAATTTCAAAATCAATTATTAACTCCAAAATTTCTTCAACTGATAATAAACTTGAAAATTGAATTACCCCCATTGTTTGAAATAAATATTGAACAGAATTAGTAGCAGCTAAATGACCACCCAATTTATTAAAATAACTTCGAATATTACTTGCAGTTCGATTTTTATTATCAGTTAAACAATGAATAATTATGGCAATATTACTTGGTCCATATCCTTCATAAGTGACTGCTTCATAATTAGTTGTTTCATTTTTATTACTAGCTTTATTAATAGCACGATTAATATTATCCTTTGGCATATTTATACGTCGTGCTTTTTCTAACATTAATTTCAATCGCGGATTATTTTCAACATTTGCACCACCTAATTTAACAGCAACATAAATTTCTCTTGATAATTTTTGAAAAATTTTACCACGTTTGTTATCTTGGGCATCTTTACGATGTTTAATATTTGCATATTGTGAATGTCCAGCCATATTCTCATTCCTTTATTTTTTTCTTGTTCATTTCGGAGCTTGCGGTACAGGTATTCTTTTGTGTGCACTATTCTGATGCATAAATTCAATTTTATTAATTACTGATGATGGTATTAATGATTTATTTCCTAGTAAATATTGATCTAATTGTTCATACTTAAATTGCATTTCCATTTCATCAGTTTGTCCATCTCATAAACCAGCAGTTGGCTTACGAATAATGATCTCTTCACTAACTTTTAATATCTTTGCTGCAGCAAAAACATCTTTTTTTAACAAATGAATAATTGGTAATAAATCAACACCACCATCACCATATTTAGTAAAATAACCAATGTGTCATTCATCACTATTATCTGTTCCTACAACTAAATAATTATGATTTTGTGCATATGCATAAAGAGCATTCATTCTTAATCTAGCTTTTAAATTGCCTAAAATTAATTTTGATTTTTCTATATTAATTTCAGTTTCTAATGTTTTTTTAAAACTTAAAAAAACATTATTTAAATTAACTACTTTGGCATTTAATTTATGAATATTAACTAAATTATTTGCATATTCTAAATCAATATCTGGTGAAAAACAAGGCATAATTAATGCTAAATGATCATTAGGAAAAGCTTTTTTAATCAATAATGCTACTACTGCTGAGTCAACACCACCACTTAAACCAACAATTAAACCTTTGGCATTTGCTTTTTTTACTTCACTTTGTAAAAATTTAATAATTTCATCTAAATATTGTTCTAAATTCATAATTATTCACTCTCTTTTATTTCTTCAGACATTTCAAAAATATTGTTATAATGTCCAGCAATTTTATTATGGGTTTTATCTAAAGTTTCAATGGCTTTATTAGTTGTATCAAAACCAGCCTTAACTTTTTCTCATCTATCAACCCAACGATCAAAATCATCTTTGAATAAACGTAATTTTTTTGCCATTTTTTCTAAATTTTTATTAAAATCAATATCTTTACGATTTTTATCAACTGTAAATAAAACAGCAGATAAAGTAGTAGGAGAGGTAATTCAAACACGTTTCTTAAAAGCATATTCAACAATATCATCAGCAAATTGTGCGTAAATAAAAGCAAATATTTCTTCAGAAGGAATAAACATTACTGCGCTAGAAATCTTATTTTTAATATTAATATATTTTCCAACTTCATCAATTCGTTTACGAATATCATTACGAAAATCTTTTAAATAATTTTCTTTAACTTTAATATCTTCACTTACTAAATACCTTTGATAGTTATCAATTGAAAACTTTGAATCAATAGCAATTCCTTCTTTTTCAGAATCTGTTTTTACATAGGCATCAACAACTTTGCCATCAATTGTTTTATATTGTCGTTCTCATAATTTTTGATTTGAACCCAACATATTAGTCAAAATTTTTTCTAAAACAAATTCACCAACATTACCACGTTTTTTAGTATTAATAAAAACTTCTTGTAAACTTTGAATATTATCATTAATTTTTCCTAAAACAGTTGATGATTCTTGTAACTTTGCTAAATCTTTAATAACATCTACTACTTGTCTTTGAATGACATCAGCATTGCGTTTATAATCATCTTCTTTTTTATCTAAATTTTTTTGAAAATTATCAATATTACTCATTAAATTAATTAATTTTTCGGTTTTATCACGATCCGAACCATTTCATGATGTTTTAAAATCATTTAATTGTTCTTTTAAAGTTTCTACTTGCATTTTTAAAAAGTCTTGTGCAATTGGGTCGCTAGTAACATTCTGACTTTTTTTAATTTGCATATAAATTATTAAGCCACCAATACTACTAATAATTAAAATAACTACCAATAAACTAATTACTATTTCCATTTCCTATTTTCCTTTGCCCTTTTTTTATTCTTCTTCTCAAATCATATCATAATTAAAAATCTTAACATGATCACCTTTTTTTATTCCTTGCTTTCTTAATTCATCATAAATTCCTAAATCTTGTAATTTAATTTTAAATAATAAAATATTATGATAATTATTTAAAGGATTTTTTTGATATATTACTTCAACGGTTTTACCAGAAATAGTTCATTGATTATTTGCAAATTTAGTAATAATAACTTGTGGAACTTCTTCTTTATTAATATATTCATAAAGAATATGTTCTTCATTATTTTCATTATTATTAACTTGGTGCAGTTGTTCTTTTTCAACGGCTTTAGCAATATCTTTAATTAATATATCCAAACTAATATGTTTCATAGCAGAAATTGCAATTATTGGTAATTTAATTTGTTCTTTTAATTTCTCTAAATTAGTTTGTGCATCTGGTAAATCAATTTTATTTGCAACAATTAAATGCGGTTTTTTTGTCAAATCTTTATTATAACTTTCTAATTCACTCATAATTAATTGATAATTTAAAAAATGATCTTGAGTCTTATCACTAATATCAATCATATGTACTAAAACTTGACAACGTTCAATATGACGCAAAAACTGTAAACCTAGTCCTTTTCCTAAACTAGCTCCTGCTATTAATCCAGGCAAATCCGCCATAACAAAATTATTATTTTTATCAACTCTAACAACACCTAAATGTGGATTAAGAGTAGTAAAAGGATAATCAGCAACTGTTGGAGTTGAAGCAGAAATAGCTCCTAATAATGTTGATTTACCGGCGTTAGGCAACCCAACTAATCCGGCATTGGCCAATAATTTCAACTCACAAATTATTTCAAAATGTTGTCCAGGCATTCCTTTTTCACATATTTTAGGTACTCGATTTATTGCCGAAGCAAAACGAGCATTTCCTCGTCCACCAAGACCACCGGCAGCAATTATTATTTCTTGTTTATCTTTAATAATATCACCAAGAATATTTTGAGTTTTGTTATCTCTAATAATAGTACCTAATGGAACTTTTACATAAGTATTGGTTCCTTTACGTCCATGCATATTTTTGGGTGCACCATTTTTACCATCTTCAGCAGTTATCTCTTTATTTTTACGTAAGTCTAATAGAGTATTCATACCTGAATCACCAATAAAGATAATATTACCGCCTCTTCCTCCATCTCCACCAGATGGACCACCTTTGGCTACATAAAGTTCACGACGAAAAGCAACAACACCATCACCGCCTTTGCCGGCAGTAACTTTTAATTTTGTTACATCTATAAAACGCATTTCTTACTCCTTTTTTATATTAATAATAATTCTTATTATATAGTGTTAACATTTTTGTGTAAAATACTATTTTATTTTTCATATAATTTTAGTATACAGATATTATTGTTAAAAAAATAATAATTTATTATATCTAGTTAATATTTTTTGTAAACTATTTTTCCTTTATGAAAATTAAAAAAATGTTTTTTTAATGTTAAATATCATTTAAGTTATTTTCATATATGAAAAATTATATATTAAAATAAAACTTATAGGTGTTTTTATTAATTTGCTTAAAATCAAATCAATAGTTTTTTTTATTTAATTTTATCTTTGAAAAAATATATTGTATATTGATTTTTTCAATTATAAACTTTATTTGAGATTTATTTAAAGTAATTTAAAAAAATAAAATTTATTACTGACTTATTAGTCAACTACTTTTATTTAAATTAAAACATTAATAATATTAATTTAAATATATTTATTATTTTTTTAATTTATAAGAAAAAAATAAATGAAAATTTAATTAAAAATATTTTAATAAATCTCAATTATTAAAAATAAATATTTATGGCTTTTCTCCCTTTATGTACTATTTTTAAATTTTATCACATAAATGCTGAGAAAAGCCTATCTACGGACTTCTCCCCACATTTTTAAATCAAACATAGCATTACAATTTCAAAACTAGGTATCTTATTGAATTTATATGCAGCTTCTTTTGCATATAAATGAACATGATGTTTTGCAACTTTGATATGTGTTTTAAATGTTCTTCTTATATGTTTTCAAACTGATTCAATTTGGTTGGTATTTACACCAGTTTTTGAAACATAGCTATCTTGATGATTGACTGTTTCATGCTTAGTGAAAACCGATTTAAAATCGCAATATCCTTTTCAAAAATCAGTATGTACATGACACTTTGAAGAAATGTGGTTTCTTGCAAACTGCAAAAGATTTTTACTTTTTGCATTTTTCAATACTTTCACAATTAATTTATTGGTTGTTTTTTCATAAATACCAACAATCAAGGTTTTATTCACCAAGGATCTTCCTTGTTTTTTAAAACCCATATGTGAAAGATACATTTCATCCATTTGCACTATGCCCTCAACAATAAATTGTGATTCTTGTTTGGCAATACAAGTTCTGATTTTATGACCCATTCTTCAAGCAGTTTTCAAAGTTACCCCCAATTCTTTTGCAACATCAGTTGATGGAATTCCATGTTTGGTGTTTATTCATCTAAAGATGAGATAAAACCAAGATTTCAAAGGTATTTGTGACTTGTAAAAAATGGTGCCATGAAGAATACTAAATGTTTGATGACATTTCAAACATCTTATTCTTCTTAAATCAGAAGTATTCAAATTTGTTCAATAACACCTGATACATTTATTTTCCTTCAAACTTACTATATATTTCAAACAATCTTGTTCTGTTTGAAAAGTATTGTTGAACTCATTCAATTTCATTGTTTCCTCCACAAGTACATGTGGGGAGAAGTCCGATATTTATATTTAAAAAAGGGGTACTTTAAAAATGATAAATGATAAAGATAAAAATATAGTAAAAAAATCTGATGTTGATAGTTGATGAGGTATTACCACTAGCAATAAATGTGATAAAAAAATTGAGAAATTAAATAAAAAATTACAAGAAACATGTAATAAATTAGATGAAATAAGCAATCTTTATACAAAATCAGTAAAAGAAAACAAAAATTTTGAATATAAAGTTAAAGAACTAAAAGAAGAATTAAAAAAAATTCAAGATAATAATACAAAATTAGAAGCAGAATTAAATGATTCAAAAAACAATAAAAAAGAATTAGAAGCACAATTAAAACAATTTCAAGACAATAAAGAAAAACTAGAAACAGAACTTAAAAATTCTAGAAATAGTAAAGAAAGATTAAAAGAAGAACTAAAAGAAATTCAAGATAAAAATACAAAATTAGAAACAAACTTAAAAGAAGCAACAGAAAGTATTGAACATTTACAAGAAATAATCCAAGATTACATGGATAATAAAGAAAAACTAGAAGAAGAACTAAAAGAAATTCAAGATAATAATATAAAACTGGAAACAAAATTAAAAGAAGCAGAAAATGATAAAGAAAAACTAGAAGAAGAACTAAAAGATTATAAAAATAATAATGAAAATTTAGAAGAAGAATTAAGAAAATCTAGATATACTATAGCAAAACAAGCAGCAGAATTAAGAGAATCTAAAGGTATTAAAGAAAAATTAGAACAACAATTAAAAGAAGCAGAAAAAAATATTAGATATTTACAAAAAATAATACAAGAAAATACAGAAAGTAAAACACAATTAGAAAAAGAATTAAAAGATTATATAAATAAAAACCAAAAATTAGAAAAAGAACTAAAACAATCTCAATATGATAAAGAAAAATTAGAAAAACAATTAAAATATTCAAAAGAAAACATTGAAGAACTAAAAAAAATAATACAAGATTGTAAAAACACTGTAGAAAAACTAGAAAAAGAATTAAAAAACACTAAGGATATTAATAAAAAAATTAGAGACTTTGTACTTGAATGTGTACCTTTAAATTAAAAAACACTTAAATATATAACCTTTTCTTAGGTA
>NZ_JALMUW010000039.1:0-10155 GCF_023846195.1 Spiroplasma endosymbiont of Lariophagus distinguendus | reverse complement strand
TCTACAGTTAACTGTGTAAATTATAATCCTTTTAATTTTTAAAAAAATCGTAAGTATTACTTACGATTTCTATTTTGTTTACGTTCATTTTCAGTCAAGAATTTTTTACGCATACGAATATTTTGTGGTGTTACTTCAACTAATTCATCGCTAGCAATAAATTCTAAAGATTCTTCTAAACTAAAAATAGTTGGTGGTGTTAATCTAACAGCTTCATCATTACCTGAACTTCTAGTATTTGTTAATTGTTTTGCTTTGCAAGGATTAACATCTAAATCTTTATCACGATTACTTAAACCAATAATCATTCCTTCATACACTTTAGTTTGCGGTTTAACAAATAAAGTACCACGTTCTTCTAAAGAATTTAAAGCATAAGGTAATGTTGTGCCTGTAATCATACTTACTAGAACGCCATTTCTATTATTATTAATTTCGCCTTTTAATGGTTCATATGTAAGGAAACTACGAACCATAACACCAGTTCCGCGAGTAATATTAACGTATTGACGACCAAATCCAATTAATCCTCTTGTTGGAATATGAAAAATAATTTTATCACGAACATTATCAGAATCCATATTAGTCATAATACCTTTTCTTAGATTTAAATTATTAATAACAGTACTACTATATTCAGTAGGATGATTTAAAATAATTTCTTCGACTGGTTCAGTGGTGTGTCCTTTTTCATCTTTTTTAAATACTACTTCCGGTTTAGAAATACCTAATTCAAAGCCTTCGCGACGCATATTTTCAATTAAAACAGATAAATGTAATTCACCACGACCAAAAACTTTAAAACCATCAGCATTACTTCCAGATAATTGTTCTATTTTTAAACCAACATTAGTTTCTAATTCTCTTGTTAAACGTTCTTTAATTTTATTACTAGTTACTAGTTTACCTTCAGTTCCAGAAAATGGTGAATTATTAACAAGGAAATTCATTGACATTGTTGGAGCCTGTATTGTAATTGGTTCCATTGGCACAACATTATCTTTATCACAAATAGTATTACCAATTGTTATATTTTCAATACCCGCTATGCAAACAATATCACCAGCAACAGCGTTTTTAACAGCTACTCGTTTTAATCCTTGATAAACAAATAAATATTTTACTTTAGCTTTTCTTTTTAAATCATAATCATCAACAACAATTATTTCTTGTCCTTCAGAAATAGTACCTTGAAATAATCTACCAATTCCAATTCTGCCAATAAAACTATCATAATCTAATGAACTAATTTGCATTTGTAAAGGCTCATTATATTTTACTAATTTAGAAATTTTAGCATGTTTAATAATTGTTTCAAATAATGGTTCTAAATTTTCACTTGGTTGATTCAATTCATATTGGGCAATACCTTGTTTAGTAATTCCATAAAGTGTTGGAAAGTCTAACTGTTCATCATTAGCATTTAATTCCATAAAAAGTTCTAATACTTCATCTTTTACTTCTTCAATTCTTTGGTCCTTTTTATCAATTTTGTTAATCATTAAAATTGGATTTAAGTTATGTTCTAATGCTTTTTGCAATACAAAACGAGTTTGTGGCATTGGTCCTTCAACACTATCAACTAGTAAAATAACACAGTCTACTGTTTTCATAATTCTTTCAACTTCAGAGGAAAAGTCAGCATGACCAGGTGTATCAATAATATTAATTTTTGTATTACCATGCATGATTGAACAATTTTTAGAATAAATAGTAATTCCTCGTTGACGTTCTTGATCATTACTATCCATTATTTGTTCAATAATAACTTGGTTTTGATGAAAAATATTTGATTGCTTTAATAAAGCATCAACTAATGTTGACTTTCCAACATCGACGTGTGCTATCACTGCAATATTAATAATTTTTTGTTCAGCAGAAACTTTTTCTTGTTCAGACATTTTTCATTCTCCGTTATTCTTAAATTTTGACATTATATAAATTATACGCAATATTTTTAAATTTAGTAAAATAATTAAAAAAATAATTTATTTAAAATGATTTTTTGACATATAATAATTATTTAAATCTTATGATTTGTGATTTTTTTTCATTTTCATGAGTTTTATTTCTATATTTACTTTTTTCATTATTATTTAAAAAATTATTTTGTTGTATTTGTTCGGTTAATAAATATGTTTGTATATCATTAAAATTATTTGTATATATAAAACTACTACTAGGTTTTGATATTTTTATTTCGATAAATAAACTGTCTTTAGTGTGTGTTTCTAATGTATTAGTATAATGTTTTATTAATTAAAGATGTGTTAATTTTTGTTGTTAATTCTCATATTTGATTTTTATTTGGTAATGATAAATCTAATGGTTCTTGTTGCAGTCTTTGTTTTTTACTTGATAGTGATAAATCTAATGGTTTTTCATTTTTTAATTGTTCTGAAAATTGATGAGATATTGTAAATAAATATTGTAATTCTTCATCTGTTATGTTTTCTTGATTTATTAATTCACCTACAAATAAATTTAATTCAGTTAATATTTCAAATAATTGTTGAGGTTCTTTTTTATATTTATTAATAAAAAAACTAAATTTTTTTATTTGTGCTAAATATTTGTTTAAAATTTTATTTAATTTCTTTTTTATCTTTTTGTTTTTATTAAATTTTCTTTGAATTTTATTTATGTATTTTCTAATATTTTCTAATTCTAAAAAATATTTTTGTTGTTTATATAAATCATTATTGATACTTGCAATTGCATTAGTTATTTCAGAAATTTTAAATTTGTAATTAATTAAAGTACTAATTTTTAAATTTCTATTCATCAATTCAAGTAATTTTTGTCTTCTTTCATTCATATTTTTGCCTCTTTCTATATTTTTGATAGTCTAATCTCAAATTTCTTAATAATTATCATTTGTGTACAAATACTAAAATTTCTATAATAACTACTTATATTTATTTTTTAGAATTAATATCTATTTAATTTAAAATTTTTCTATAAACTTTTTTAAAAGTTTTACACACTTTAATGATAACACTTTATAGAAATTGATAAAATTATAATAAATATTTCATTTTTTTATAAAACTATATTTTTATTTATTATTTTTTAAAAAATAATAAATAAAAACTGATAAAATCAAATTACAAAGTTATTTTAGATATTTCGGAGGCAAAAATAATGGCAAATAAAATATTAGTAATTCGTTCTTCTATGATTAAAAAAGAACTATCTTATTCTGAAAGTTTAGTATCTCGTTTTGTTAAATATTATCGTGAATTTCATCCAGAAGATTCAATAATTGAATTAGATTTAAATCAAATACCAATGGCAAGTATTACTATTACGCAAAAAAACTTTACTTCATATTTTAATGAAAAAGATTCTGATTATTATATTAATCAACTAAAAAATGTTAATAAAGTTATATATACAACACCAATGACAAATTTTAATGTTACTAGCATGACAAAAAATTATTTAGATCACATCTTAGTTGCTGGTAAAACTTTTGATTATAAATATACCAAACAAGGTGAAGCTAGAGGATTATTACCACATTTAAAAGTTCAAATTTTGGCGACACAAGGAGCACCATATGGCTGATATTTATGAGGTAATCATGCAACTTATTTAAAAGGGACATGAGAATTTGTAGGTGCTAAAGTAGTAGAACCAATTCTTATTTGTGGTACTAAGGTTCAAGAACTTCATCAAAATGATGCTAATTTACTTATTGGTTCTAAAATATTAGCAAAAGGTGGAGGTTTGCCAGCATTAGGGCCAGAAAAAACGATGGATAAATTTGAACAGTATATTAAAGAAGCAGCAAAAAAGTTTTAACTTTAAAAAATATAATTTTTGTGAATTTATCTTCAAAAAGTAGTAAAGTAAAATTGGCTTCTTAAATAAAGTCAAAATAATAAAATAGAAGGATGAAAAAATATTGACAGCATTAAGTGTTTTAACATTTGCATCAGCTGCAGGAAGTTTAACTGTAACTGTCTTAAACACAAGTTCCCAAAAAAATGATGTTTTAAATAATAAAACTCAACAAGATATAATTTACATTGATGAAAATGGCAAAAAAGTAATAACTAATAAGCATAATCTATCATATATAAAAACTACCAAAATTACTCAAATTGGATTTTATAAAAATGATCAGGGAGAAATTCAAGTTGTTAATATGCCAATAACAATTAAAGAAGTCCCAGAACAATTACCACCAGAAATAACTTCTTTGAGTTATATGTTTATTCATACAACATCATTTAATCAAGATTTGTCAAAATGAGATGTATCTAATGTAACAAATATGAGTTATATGTTTGCTGGTGCAAGAAAATTTAATCAAGATTTGTCAAAATGAGATGTATCTAATGTAACAAATATGAACAATATGTTTAGTAATGCATGAGTATTTAATCAAGATTTATCAAAGTGAAATACATCAAACGTAATAGATATGAGTTGAATGTTTTGCAGTACTTTAAAGTTTAACGGTAATATTTCAACTTGGGATACTTCAAAAGTAACAAATATGAGTTGAATGTTTTCCGTTGCAAATGCATTTAATCAAGATTTATCAAAGTGAAATACATCAAACGTAATAGATATGAGTTGAATGTTTTTATACGCTTTTTTATTTAATGGAGATATTTCATCTTGAGATACTTCAAATGTTACGAATATGAATTTAATGTTTGCTCATGCTTTAAAATTTAATCAAGATTTATCAAAATGAAATGTATCTAATGTTATGAAATACGAAAGTTTTTCTTTTGATTCAGGACTTCATAACTCAAAAAAATTACCAAAGTTTAAAAAAAATTTTTAATAATTTAAAATACTAATTTAAGATTTTTATAGTTTTTTATCCTAAATCTTCGTCCTTTATTAGAATTTCACGATTAGGATTTTGTTCAATTATTAATTGTTTGTAAATTGTATCACGATATTTTACACAACCATCAATAACATTATCTAAAGGATTTAGAGCAGTACGCACTTCAAAAAGATCTCCTTCATATTTTTGACGCATTGGTTTTGTACCTTTTTCAGTTTTAACTTCAATATAATATTCTTTAGCTAATTCTTCTTCAATAAATTTATCAACTTTTTTAATATAAGCTCCACCACCACAAATTGTGATTCCCTTACCTTTTTTCTTTAAATCACTAATACTTCCGGCAGCCTTGTCACCAGCAGTTCTTAGTACTCTACGAATGGCTGGAATAATATGTTCTTTGAATTGAGCTTGCATAACATTTTCACGAATTTCTTCTGGTGTAATTTCAATAGTTTTAGAAATTGACATTGTTTCTCCTGGTTGAGAATTTAATCTAGGTAATGAAAAACCCGAAATTGTGTATGGTTTTTCATCTTGATATTTCATAAGTGAGCCAATATTTTTAATAACATCTTCAGCTTCTTTTATTCCAACTTTTAAGGCATGTTTTTTTATAATATATTCTTGAACTTTTTGTATTAAATAGTCACCAGCACAATGTGTTGTATATGAATATAATATTGAATTATTACTAATAATAGCAACATCAGTACTGCCACCACCAATATCAATGCACATAATTGCACTTCCAAAAATATCTTGCCCTGACCCTAACGCTGCCATTTTTACTTCTTCTTGTACAAATCCACGGAGTGCTCCTAAACGATATACAATATTTTCTAAAGCTTCTTTTTGTACTGAATTAATTTCACTTGGTGTTGCCATCAACACAATCAAATTACGATTTTTATCTAATTTTTCATGTTTTTTTATAGAATTGTTATTAATTTCTTTTAAATTTTTAATTTCAAGTCTGAAATCTTGAAAAATTTTAGTAAGAATACGTTGTAAAGCATCTGGATCAGCAATATTACCATCACGAACTGGACGTTTAATAATAACGTTTTCATTTGTTTTGTCAGTTAAAGCCTTAGCCTCTTCACCGTAAAGAATTCTATTTTTTTCATAGTCTTCAGCTAAATAGGTTGGAGCATCATATCTAAGACCTATATTAATATGTCTAGCTTTAAAGTTTTCTGTTCCGATATCTAAAGCTAATCATTGATAATCAGTTATTGATTTAAGTTTGTTATTTTTCTGATTTAAATTTTCTTTTCTTGTTTTAAACATTTCTCTAATTTTCCCTTTCTTTAAATACTTAAATTTTATCTAAATTAATTTTACATTATTTTATAAATAAGTTATTTATATTAATTTATAAGGAAATATGGGATTAATGTTGATAATTTTTATTTATTATATTTTGTTTAAAAAACAGCAAAAACTTTGAAGTATGTAATATATCTAATTTTATAAATATTAAATTTAATTGAATAAATAGTTAAAAATATATTTTAATTATCTGAAAAAATCTCTGGTTTTTATTAAAAAAAGGAGATAAAATAATCATTGGAAAGGAAGGTAAAATTGAAAATAACTAATGATTTATTAAACAACTCACATATTATTTTTGAATCTAATATTAAAAATCAAATAGAAGCACTAACTAAAATTACTGATTTGGCATTTTCATTAGGTTATATTACTAATCGTGATGAATTACTAAAAGCATTTCTTGCTCGTGAACAAGAATCATCAACAGGTTTTGAAGGTGGAATTGCAATTCCACACGCTAGAATTAAATCAATTAAAAAACCTGCAATTCTAATATTATGTAATAATAATGGTGTTGACTGAAAAGCAATAGATGGACAATTAACAACTTTTATTATTGCGAAAGGGTCACCTCTAAGTTGCAATAATTATACTCTAGTGAAAAAGTAATTGAAACACTTTTTCTGGAGTATTTTTTATTTTTGTATGAAATCTTGTATTGTTATATTTTCAAATAGCATGGATTTAGAGATATTAAAAATAGAGTGGATGTGGAATTTAGCTCCTTTAAAATAAACAACTTTTTAAAGTTTTAAATACAGTTTCCACAAGTGCATTTTGATATGCATATTAATCTGTCATGCTTAATTGAATATTATTTTTTTCGCACACTCAATAATCATGAGTTCTAAATTGTATTCCACGATCGGTATGAATAATTGTATTGTATAAATTATATTTATTAGTCATATCTTTTAAAGATTTTATAAGGTGTGACTTTTCTTGATTTTTAGATCAGTGATGATGTAAAATTTTTCGTGAATAAAAATCAACAAATGCTCACAAATACAATTTTTGATTATTAATTTTAAATTCACTAATATCTAAAGCAATTTTTTCTAATGGTTTATTAACTTTAAAGCTAATGGTATCATCAGCTTGTTTTAATAAATTAGGTGCTATAAATTTATGTTGTGCTTTTTAATTTTGATTTTTTTCATAAGTTCCTTGTTTATGAATTGTTTAAACCTAATCTTTTCTATTGCTGAAAGTGATTTTTCTACCAATTTTTAAAATAGCTGCCATTCAGTTTATGACCATATTCTTGTTGACAACTATAATCTTTATCATCATCATCATAAAAGATTAAATTATTGCTTGATCATAACTATCATCAAACTTTGGTTTTCATTCTGATATCCGCGAATGTTTCACTTACGATATCCTTCATTAGAAATTTGTAGAAATTTAATAGAAAAGATTTTTAAATCCTTTTTCAATATAGATTTTAAATAATTTTATAACATTCATAAAGATAAGGTTTAAAGTGAAATGGTTTATTTTTTTGTGTGGTTTAGGTTTTTGTTTGTGGTTTTTTCAATTTTGACTGCGGTAGAGATAAGACTTTTCCAAAATTTCAATTTTAGTTTGTAGTAAAAATAATTCTTTTTCAACTCGTTTTTCATAATTTTTTAATGATTTCTTGCTTAAAATTCTACTCACAGTATTTACCTCTTGTTTTTTAATTTTAGTTCTTTTTGAAACTAAACTTTTTTCACCTTGCAAGTATCATTTTTGAATTCAAATATAAATTATTTTTCTACTGATTTTATTTTCTTTGCTTAATGTTGTAGCAGATTTACCAGCAAAATATTGTTCTATGATTTTTAATTTTAGTTCCTTATTATATCTTGTCATAAAAAGAGTCTCCTTACTAAGTTAAAACATTGTTTTTTGCAACTTAGGGGTGACCCTTTCACACTTGCAATTAAACTTGTAAATGAAGATTTTCGTAAAAAATTAAAAAATGCAAAAAATTCACAAGAAATAATATCGCTTATTAATGATGAAACAGTTAAAAATAGTACTAAAAAAGAAATAAAAACAATGAAAAACAAGGAAACAAAAAAAATTATTGGAGTTTCTTCTTGTACAACTGGAGTAGTTCATACTTACATGTGTAAAGAATTATTAGAAACCGCAGGAAAAGAACTAGGCTATCAAGTACATATTGAATGTCAAGGTCAAAAAGGACCAGAATATGTACTAACAGAACAAGAAATTAAAGAAGCGGATGTCGTTATTTTAGCAACAGATGTTGCAATTGACTTAGAACGTTTTATTGGTAAAAACATATACTTGTGGTACAAAACCAGTAGTTAAAGATGCTAAACAAACTATTAAAGAAAGTTTAACAAAAGCAAAAATATACGGTGAACCTAATGGAAATAGTGGTGATTTCATTTTAAATGCTTCGAAAGGTAAACCAGCAATTTTAAAACATTTATTAAGTGGAGTATCATATATGATACCATTTGTTGTTTTTGCTGGTTTAATTTTTGCTATTGTTGGTGGTATCGCAAAAGGTACTTTTGGTAATGGATTTGAATTTAAAAATTCATGAGAAGAACAACTTGCTTGATTAAAAACAAATCCACCAGGAGTTAATTCTGGATTAATTGGTGGTACAACGCTAATGCATGTATTAATGATTATTACATTTTTATTAGTATCACCTGGTACGGGAATGTGATTTGGATGAGGAGTATTTAATCTTACTGCTAGTTCTAAAATTGATGCAAGTCAACCTTTTCAGGGTAATGCTAATGTTTCATGAACATTATTTGGTGCTCTTTATGGAGGACTAATGGCTGGTTATTTAGTTCGATTTGTAAATTCATGAAAAGTACCAAAATGATTATTACCAATTATGCCAATTATTATTATTCCTGTTTTTTGTACAGCAATTATTGCAATTCCAACCGCTTTCTTTTTAGCAGCACCATTTGGATATGTAATGGGTGCATTGGATTATGGTTTAAGTTGAATGGGGTTACATCCAAATATAGGGTTTTAGTTGGATTATTATTAGGAGCAATGGTTGGATTTGATATGGGTGGTCCAATTAATAAAACAGCTGTTCTTGTTGCAACATCATTAATGGTACAAGATGGTGGTCGATTAATGGGACCAGTAGCAGCAGCGATTCCGATTGCGCCATTGGGTTGTGCATTGACATCAACAGTATTTAGTCGTAAATTATTTACAAAACAAGAACAATCATTAGGGTGAAATGCCTGATTATTAGGGTTTATGGGAATTTTTGAATCTGCTATTCCATTTGCAGTAAGAGATACATGAAGAACAATAGTTGCTAATGTTATTGGTAGTGCTGTTGCGGGTGCTTTAGCATTTGGTTTTGGTGTACTTGGTCATGTTGGGGCTTGAGGTTCTTTTATTATTGCTTTATTTGGTGGTGTTACTAATATTAATGGTAGTTATATTGGTATTTTATGATATGCAGTAGCTATTATTATTGGTACGGTAGTACAATCTATTATTTATACTTCACTTTTATTGCAAAAGCAAGGATTATATAGATCTTCAATTTTAACGTTATTAAATAAAATTGGAATTAAAACTAAAAATAAAAAAAGAAAATAATATTAATATATGAATAATAAAAAAAATTGATGATTTGAAAATCAATATAGTCGAAGTACAATAACTATTGATGATAAAAAAATAACTATTTATCATAAAGGATTAACAACTTTTAGTTTAAAAAAACAAACTAAAAATATTATTATGATTAATAATATTAATTATTTAGTTCTTAGAAAGCCAACTTTTTGACAGTGTGGGTACCTTTATTTTGTTTTAAAAAATGAAATTGAAAAAACCAATAATCAAGAAATTTTATTATCTAATTTATGTATAGCCTTCAAACGAAAAAATGAATTTAAAGAAGCAGAAGAAATTAAGAGTATTATTGATAATTTAATTATTTAAACTAAAAAAGCATTTTAATGTCAATATCGAGTGAAAATTTCCTAAAAATATTT
>NZ_JALMUW010000038.1:0-10177 GCF_023846195.1 Spiroplasma endosymbiont of Lariophagus distinguendus | reverse complement strand
CTAAACAGGTTCTTAGAAACAAATCCAAACCACGAGGTTAAACGTTTAGTCATTGATAGAGATAATAATTTATTTGTTGGTATTGACTCCAATAAAGTATATAAAAAAATAGAAGGTACAGATTTATGTTCTGAATTATCTGGAATAAAAAATACTGATGATCATATTTTTGCTTTAGCAGTTGGTCCAGATGATTCAATTTATGCTGCTGGATCGCAAGGAATCTTATATACAGCTAAAAATTTTAATAAAAGATAGGTTATATATAAGTAATTAGTATTAAAATTAATAAAAATAAAAGACTTGCTGGCTAATTATATAGTAAGTTTTTTTATTTTTATTTAAATTTATGTATTAACATATTAAAAAAATCTTGTAATTTATTAAAAATCTAATATAATAATACTTGACATAAAGAAAGTAGTTTTTACGCTCACCTGATAGCTAAGTTGTTATAGGTTCAATGCTTTAAATTTTTATTTTTAAAATAAAGTTTTGTAGTGGTGAGTGTGCGTTTTAGCACACTTTTATTTATGCAAATTAAAGGAGGTATGTATGGCTTTTAAAAATAATGATAATTTATGAAATAGTAATATTCCCTTTTATGAATTTTTATTAATTGGTAATGATGGTACTAATTATGGTTTAATGAAAAAAAATGATGCTTTAAAAAAAGCAGAAGATTTAGGATATGACCTATTATGTATATCACCAAATGCTAAACCACCTGTTTGTAAAATGTTTAAATTTGATACATATCGTTTTGAACAACAAAAAAAGGAAAAAGAAGTTAAAAAAGCACAAAAATTAACAATTGTTGAAGAAAAAGAAATTCGACTAAGTGTTGTTATTGATAACAATGACATTAAAACAAAGGCAAATAAGGCTCGTAAATTTCTAAGTAATGGTAACAAAGTAAAAGTTACATTAAAATATCGTGGTCGTGAATTACATAATCCTGAAGCAGGATTTGAAGTAATTACAAAATTTTATAAAGAATTAGAAGATATTTGTATTTATGATAAAAACTTTGATAAAAAAGAAAAAAATATACAAACTATTTATCTTTTTCCAAAAAAGAAAAATCAAGAAAATTAACAATAGGAGGTAAAATATGCCAAAAATGAAAACAAAAAAAGCTTTAAAAAAAAGAATTAAAGTAACAGGAAGTGGTAAATGAATGCGTAGTGGTGCTTTTGTTTCTCACTTAGCTCAAAATAAAACAACAAAACAAAAACGTCAATTACGTGCGTGAAGTGAAGTATCTGCTTCTGACTATAAGCGTTTAAAAGATTTAATTTAGGAAGGTGACAAAATAAATGGCTAGAGTTAAAGGCGGTTATACAACTAATCATCGCCGTAAAAAAATACTAAAAGCAGCAAAAGGATATTATGGAGCAAAACATAGTTTATATCGTACAGCAAATGAACAAGTAATGAACTCATTAGCATATGCTTATCGTGATCGTAAAAATTGTAAACGTGAGTTTCGCAAGTTATGAATTCAAAGAATTAATGCAGCTGTTCGTAATTATGATTTATCATATTCACGTTTTATTGATGGCTTAAATAAAGCTAATATTAATCTTAATCGTAAAATATTGTCTGAGTTATCAATTAATCAACCAGAAGAATTTGAAAAATTAGTTTTGGCATCAAAATCTGCTTTAGCAAAATAATTAATTGCAAAATTTTATATAAATTAAAAACACTTATAATAAATTTAATTTATTATAAGTGTTTTTAATTTATATAATTATGATAAGTTTTAGAAATGTATTTAATATAAATTTCAAAGAATATTTTTTTATCACAAACTTTGTTTTATAATATATTTAATGGTAAAATTAAAAAATAAATTCGCTTCTTAGTATAAAAATAAGAAAGAAATTTAAAAAAAGAGGGGGCCATTATGCAATTTGTTTTTCTTGGATTTTTTGATGGTAATCCACAAGCAGTTATTAATCCTTTATTTGGTATGTATTATTGAATTGGCTTATCTATATCATTATTCTTGATAATTAGTTTATTTATTTTTAAAAGGTTTTATGCTAATTTAAGTAAGTGCTATAGTTTTAAATGTAGTTTAGGTATTTTTCAAATACTTTTATATATTAGTTTTTATATTGTTCATGGATTGAATGGTGATAATTATCAATGGTATGATTATTTTCCTTTTCAATTATGTTCGGTATTAAATATTACTAGTGGTATACTATTAATTATTCCTAATAAAAGTTTATTTAATATTACTTTTCCTTTAATTGGTCCTGTTATTTTGGCATTTTTATTACCAGATAAAACAAAATGAGTTTTTGGTCCACAACATTTTCTTTATTGAAATTATTATTTTATTCATATTATTATTCTTTTTTCTTATTTACTTTTATATTTATATGGTCATATTGAATATGACAAAATATATATCAAAAAAAGTATATTATATTTAACTTTATTTGGTAGTGGTGTTTTTATTTTTAATACTTCTTTTGGTACTAATTACTTATTTATTGGTAATGCTGGTTATACAGCAAGTTTTGGTAAAAAAGTATTAGACACTTCAGTGTGGTTACCAATTTTACGTTTTACATTTATGTCTGTTGTTGGTATTTCATTACTAGTTTTAACATATATTTTTATTATAAAAACTTTATCTCCTTTTTATTTAGAAAAAGGAACAAAAATTAATCCTATTTACAAAGATAAAAAATCATTAATTACAAAATTTTATAAAAAATTAAATTTAAAAGATAAGAAAATAATGAAATCTTAATTAATAATTAAAAAAAAGAAAGTGAGTTAATTATGTTAAATTCAAAACAATTTTCAACAATTATCCAACTTCAAAATGAGTTAGATAAAAAAATAATTATTAATCGTGGTGTTAGCGATATTAAAACATTAAATTCTAGATTTTTAGCACTTTTAGTTGAATTAGGTGAATTTGCAAATGAACAAAGATGTTTTAAATATTGAAGTTCAAAACCAAGTAGTGAAAAATCAGTAATGCTTGAAGAATATATTGATAGTCTTCATTTTATTCTTAGTATCGGTAATAGCCTTAATATTGATTTTCAAAATTTTAGTTTTTCAGAAAAAACAAATTATCAAGATCTTAATCTTGCATTCATTGATTTATTTGCTTTTGTTACAACTCTTTTTAAATCAAAATCAAGTAATGATTTTTTTGAATTATTAAATATTTATTTTACAATTGGTAAAAAATGTAATTTTAATAGTGAAGACATTATTTCTTGTTATATTTATAAAAATGAAATAAATCATTTACGACAATCACAAAATTATTAATGGAAATAAGTGATCGTTTTATTTAGGAGATTAAAATGACTAATGTTAAAATTTTCAATTATAATAATACAAAATGAGAGTACATTATTACATATAAACAACAAAAACATATGTATTTAAAAGTGCGCAACGATCAAATTATTATTAGTGCTCCATTTTTTATGCAAGAAAAATTAATTGAAGATTTCATTTTAAAAAGTTTACCTAAAATTTTAAAAAAGAAAACTATATTAAAACCTAATATTGTTATTAATAATAATGACAGTTATCTTTATTTTTTAAGTAAAAAATATCAATTAATTACTAAGTATCATTCAAAAAAAACCATTATTTATTTTGAATTTAATAATTTGGTAGTATGCACAAATATTCAAGATGATAAGCAAATATTAATTAAAATTCAAAAATTTTTAAAAGAAGAGTCAAAAAATATTTTTATGAGTCGCTTACAATATTGATCAGAAATTATGAATATTGAGTTTTCAGTACTAAAAATTCGTTCGATGTTAAATAAATGAGGTGTTTGTCAACCAAATACTAAAATCATTACACTTAATTATAAATTAATTCATTTTGATTATGCTGTAATTGATTATGTTATAATTCATGAGTTAACGCATATAATTCATGCTCATCATAAAAAAACATTTTGAAATTTTGTTGCTCAATATTGTCCAGATTTTCAAGATTGTCAAAAAATATTAAAACAAGGAGTTATGGATGAAACAAATAACCTCACTTAAAAATCCAATAATTCAAGAATTAGTTTTATTACATGAAAGAAAACATCGCAATGTTAAAAAA
Source organism: Spiroplasma endosymbiont of Lariophagus distinguendus (assembly GCF_023846195.1). NCBI lineage: Bacteria > Bacillati > Mycoplasmatota > Mollicutes > Entomoplasmatales > Spiroplasmataceae > Spiroplasma > Spiroplasma endosymbiont of Lariophagus distinguendus. Next base: position 6,064 of record NZ_JALMUW010000038.1, on the reverse strand, counting down.
ATGTTTTTAATTGAAGGAGAACATTTAATTAGTATTGCATTATTAAAAAAAAGATTACTTGCAGTATATATTGATGAGAAGTATTTAGACAAATATGCAAATTTATTAAAAGCTTGTAATAATATTGAAGTTATTGTTATAAATAGTATGATTATTAAAAAAATTTCACAACAAAAAACACCACAACCAATAATTGGCGTTTGTAATATTGTTAAACCTTTAAATTATTTTTATTCTTCTCATATTATTCTAATTGATACAATTCAAGATCCAGGTAATTTAGGAAATATTTTACGCAGTGTTACTGCTTTTAATATTTCTGAAGTATATTTATCAAATGAAAGCGTTGATTTATATAATCACAAAGTAATTAGTGCAAGTCAAGGAGCTATTTTTTATACTAATGTGTATTATGAAAATTTTGATCAATTTTTATTAAAAGTAAAAAATGCAAATTATATGATTTATGGTACATTTCTACATGAAGATAATAGTACTAATTTATCTGAAATTACCTTTAAGCAAAAGAATGCTTTTTTATTTGGCAATGAAGGACAAGGTATTAATAAAAAGTATAAAGATAAAATTAATAGTAATATTTTTATTCCAACTTCTTTTAATGTTGAATCATTAAATTTAGCAACAAGTGTAGCAATAGTAACGTATTGCTTATTTACTAGTAATATATTAAAATAAATTATACTTATTTTGAATTATAAAATTTAATTATACATATTAACAAATTAATGGAGGAATAGAATGTTAGCGGTTAACGATTTAAAAAAAAGATTAGAAATTATTAGACAGCAAGCATTTAATAATATTGATGAAGTTGCTGATTTACATAAATTGCAAGTTTTAAAATCACAATATTTAGGTAAAAATTCGGATATTAATAATATATTAAAATCTTTAGAAAAGTTTCCTCATAATTTTAGAATTGAAATTGGTCAAGCAGCTAATAAATTAAAAAAAGAAATTAATGAATATATAATAAAAAAATTTAATGAAATTGAGAAAGATAACATTAATGAGCGTCTTAAATCTTCAGAAATTGATTTAACACTACCGGGTATTGATTTTAATATTGGTCACACCAATCCTTTATTAAAAACTGTTACCGAAATATCTGAAATTTTTAAAAATTTGGGTTATCAAATCATTAGTGGTAATGAAGTAGAAAATGAAGAATATAATTTTAATCGCTTAAATTTACCATTTGATCATCCAGCAAGAGATATGCAAGATACTTTTTATCTTGAAAATAATAATGACAAACTTAATCGTTGATTATTAAGAACACACGCTACAAATATGACTGCACGCATTCTTAGCGAGCAAGATAAAAATTCAAAAGAAACCACAGCTATTATTAGTTTAGGAAATGTTTATCGAAAAGATGATGATGATGTTACTCATTCTCACCAATTTATGCAAGTTGATGGGTTTTTAGTTGGATCTAATATTACTTTTGCAAATTTAAAATGAACATTAAATTATTTTTGTCAGCAATTTTTTGGCATGGAAACTAAAACAAGATTACGTCCTAGTTATTTCCCATTTACGGAGCCTTCAGTTGAAGTAGATGTAAGTTGCCCAAAATGTAATACAGAAGGTTGTTCATTATGTAAGTATACTGGTTGAATTGAAGTTTTAGGTGCTGGTATGATTCATCCAAATGTTTTTATTGCTGCTGGTTTAGATGAAACAACAGCAGGTTTTGCCTTTGGTGTAGGCATTGAAAGAATTACTATGATTAAATATGGCATTGACGATATCAGATTATTTTATAATAATGATTTTCGATTCTTAAAACAATTTTAAAAATTAAAAGGAGTATAAAATAAAATGATAGTTTCACGTAAAATCATTTCGCAGTGATTGAATATTAATAGCATTAAAGATTATGAAATCGTTGATGCTTTAAATAGTTTAGGTTTTGAGGTTGATCAAGTAAAAAATTTAATGTTCAGTAATACAAACTTAGTTGTTGGTCAAATTACTAAAATTACTAAACATCCTAAATCAAATAAATTAAATATTTGTGAAGTAACAGTAGGCACTGAAATGTTAACTATAGTTTGTGGTGCAGCAAATGTAGTTATTGGTATTAAAGTTGTTGTAGCAAGGATAGGAAGTACTTTAGGTAATGGTCTTACTATTGTTGAAAGAACAATTCAAGACGTTGTTTCTTCAGGAATGCTTTGTTCATTAACAGAATTAGGATTAAGCGGTATTGTTCAGAATAAAGAAGAATTAAGTGGTATTATTCATTTACCAGATGATGCAATGGTTGGTAATATTAATCCATTACAATATTTAAATTTAGATGATACAATTTTTTTTATTGATTTAACAGTAAATCGTAGTGATTGTTTGGGGATTTATAGTATTGCTAGAGAATTAAGCGGTTATTTTAAAATTCCTTTAAAAAACATGGAAGTTAGTAGTATAGGAAAATTTGATAATAAAAGTCAAGTTAGTGTTCTTAATGGTAAAATTCAAGCTTTAGCAACATTAAAGATTGAATTTGATGATAAATCTGTAATAACACCAATTTGAATTAGAAGAACACTACAACTTGCAAATATTGTACCCAAAACTTTATCAGAAGATATTATTCATTTAGTAATGTTAGAATTGGGTCAACCCTTAATTACTTTTAGTGCCGATGTTTTAAAAAAACCATCTTTAAATATTTCACCTAAATCATACCCAGAAGGTAATTTGCAAATTAAAGAGGGTGATATTTTATTACACGATAAATATTTGGCTTTTAGTGTTTTAGGAGTTAGTCATAATATTGAATATGAAGTTAAACCAAGTTCCAAAGAAGTTTTTATATTTTCAATTAATCCTGATGTTACCTTAATGAGTAAACAAGCAAAGCGACATGGTGCTCTTATTAATACATTATTAGAACGTTTAACAAGACCAGTTGTTCCTGATTATTATTTAATTGCTTTACAACGTTATTTGTTTATTTTAGGACAATTACAAGTTAAATATGAAATTACTGGTTTTAGTAATGATGTTCCTTATCAAGTTAAAACAAAAGTGATCAATTTTAATTTTAATTTTATTAATAAAATTTTAGGTACAAATTTTGGGGTTAATGAAATAATTAATTATTTGACTATTATTGGTTGTCAAATTGAAATTGATGCAAAAAATCAAGAAATTTTAAAAGTAACAGTTCCTAATCATCGTAGTGATTTAAATAATGCTAATGATTTTAGTGAAGAAGTTGCAAGAGTATTTGGATATGATAAATTACCAGTTATTAAACCACAATTTAATGTATCATTTAAGTCACCAACGGCAATGGAAAATTTAATGATGAAGTGAAGACAACATTTAACAAGTTATGGTTTTAATCAAGTAAAAACATATAGCTTAACAAGTATGCAGAGATTAAATGATTTTAATTTTTTTAAATATAAAATACCTGTAAAATTAGAAGCACCTTTGACATTAACAAGAGAAGTTATGCGTTTTAGTTTGACAGATAGTTTATTAAGAATTTGTCAATATAATTATGCACGTAAAGAAACACAATTAAAAATTTTTACTGATGAAACTATTTATACAGGTGATGAAACTGATGATAATCATCATTTAGCTTTTATGATTATGGATAATTTTTGACCAAAAATTAATACTAATAAAATTACTAATAGTACGTATTATTTTATTAAAGGTTTTTTAGATGGTTTTTTAGCAAAAGTTATGCCAAATTTATTTAACTCTATTGTTTATAAAACAAATAATAATTCTTTAATGCATCCGTATTTAAGCGCAGATATTTTTTATGAGCAAGAACATATTGCTACTATTGGCGCACTGCATCCACAAACTGAAAAAATAATGAATGTTGAAAAAATATTCTTAGCAGAAATTAATTGTAGTAAGTTAGTTAAAATCATAGAAGAACAACAAAAAGTAGTTTCTAAATTTAAGCTTTGATCAAAATTTAATCCTTTAAGTCGTGATATATCAATTATTGTTAATAGCGATATTCAATTTTCTGATGTAAAAAATGCTATAATATTTGCAAATATTGATTTTTTAGAACAAATATCTTTGGTAGATTTTTATAATGATGAAAAATTAAAATCACAACATCAACACTCATTAACTTTTAATTTGAAATTTAATAGTCAAGAAGAACAATTAGATGAAACAAAAGTAAGTGGACAAATAAGTATTATTCAAGAAATATTAAAGAAAAAATTTCAAGCAATTATTCGTTAAAAATATAACAAAATATTAAATAATAACATTAATATATTTTTTTATTATATTAAATTTTTAAATTGGGTGAGATAATATGAAAACATTAAACAAAGATAATTTAAACTTTTATAAAATGGCGTTATTATTTATGATTCCAATTTGTGCACAATCTTTAATTGAAACATTAATAAACTTAATGAATAATTTTGTGGTTGGTCAATTTGGAAATGATGATGCTATTGCTGGAGTTGCATCATCAAGTAATATTTATGATATGGTTTGATATATCTTTTTTGCTATCGTTGCTACCGGTAATATTTTTACTGCTCAATATTTAGGTATTAAAGATAAGAAGAAAATTCAAGAAACTACTAATATAAAATTATTTTATACTTTAATTTTTTCAATATTTTTTGTTGTAATATTAGAATTATTTAGCAAACAAATTATGGGAGTAATTCTTGGTGCTGAAGATAATTCTCATCAAAATGCTATTGGTATTGCTGAAGAATATAGTAAATTAATTGCTTGAAATTACCCATTGTTAGGTTTTGCTTTTATTATGTCAATTACTATGAATACATGTGGTAATGTTAAAACACCATTGATAACTTCTATTTGCTCATTACTCTTAAATACATTTTTAGTTTGTATTTTATCATTACCATATAGTGGGGGACCACAATTAGGTATTGAAGGATTAGCAATAAGTTTAATTATTTCAAGAGCAGTAGAATGTTTTATATTGTTAGGTTATTTAATTTATAAAAAACCAATTTATGCTCCTAATTGAAATATTTTTAAATTTACAAAAGATTTACATAAAAAATATATTATTACTTTTATTCCTTTATTTGCTAGTCAAGTATTATTTGGTGTTTCAGTAGTAATGTTAACGGCTTTATATTCTCATTTTGGTGATACTGAAGTTGTTGCCGCTGTGCAAATTGTTGGTAGTGTTGTTGCTATTTTTTATTCTACTTTTAGGGGATATAATGCTTTAGTTGGATATGCTGTTGGTAGCAAGTTAGGTTCAGGAGAACTAGTACTGGCTAAAGAAAATGCTAACAAGATATTAAAATTGAGTTTTGCTATTTCAACTGTTATTGCTTTAATTATTTTGGGTAGTGCTTTTTGAGTTCCAAAAGTATTATTTCCAAATTTATCTAATAATGCTATGAAACTTGCAGTTTGATATATGGCTTTTTCAGCAGTAACTTATTTTTTCATTAATATGATGCAACCATTATTTAGTTTTCTTTATGCTGGTGGCTATACTTTAATTATTAGTATTGCTGATCTATTTTTAATTTGATTTATTGATATTTTTATTACTTTTGCTTTATTGCAGTGAACTGACTTAAGTATTAAAATGGTAATTATGATTTCGTGTTTAAGTAAATCAGCTGATTTTATTTGTGCTTATGTATTTTATAAAGTAATTCCTTGAAATAAAAATATTATTAATTCTAAAGTAGAAAATGTACCTCATCCGACATTTGAACCACATGGATAATATAAAAATCCCTTTTTAATAATAGATTTTATTTTAATAAATTTTGTTTAAAAAATGTTAAAAAAATTCTATTATATTTTAGCAAATAAATTCATATTTATCGTTTTATTTTTATTGTATTTAATATACAATTATTATAGTTACTGGTGTGATTTTAGAGGATGGTAGAAGTAATGCTTTTTTTATTTTTAGTTATAATTAAACTTTTATAATAATTAAATTTTAATTATAACTAAATAAATACGGACATTAAAAATTTTGACATACCTTTATTATAAGAAATTTTTATTTTTTGAAAGAATTTTAAGGGAC
>NZ_JALMUW010000037.1:0-10702 GCF_023846195.1 Spiroplasma endosymbiont of Lariophagus distinguendus | reverse complement strand
CTTATATTTTATTTCAATACTTTCACTTGCAACTGCAACTAATGAACAAATCAAAAAATTATTAAACTACACAGATTAAAATATTAAATGTTTAAATAAAATATAAGTAAAAAACAAATTTAAATTTTTAAAACAATATCTTTAAAATTACCTATTAAGACTTATGTTTTATAATCAAAAAAATTATAAAACATAATTTTTAATAATGTTAAAAAAAGGAGTTAAACAGTGAGAAAAATTTTTATTTCATATCATCATCTAAGAGAACAAGAAGAAAAAAACCAATTAGCAGAGTTAATTAAAAAGTATGCTAATTATTTAAATATAAAAGACATGTCTGTAGAAATAGGGGATATTGATACCACATGATCAAATAATAAAATCGGTAAAACTATTAGAGAAAATCATTTAAAAGATACAACTATTACTATTCTTATTCTAGGAATACATACAAAATGTAGACAACATATTGACTGAGAAATTGAAGCTTCATTAAATAAATATGGAAGTTTAAATAGAAGAAAGAAGATAAATAGTTTTATAATACTTTTAACTGCTGATTTTATTAAAAAAGCAAAAACAAATTGTAATTTTAATAACACTTGTGATTATTCTTCTTTAATCACCCAAGAAAATGCTGGTCAAAGAATATATGAAACCGTAATAAATAAACATGCAATTATTGCTACTTATGATGAAATCTTTTCAGATATAATAATTCTTAAAAATTTACTTGATAAAGTTCAATCTAATCATAAAAAAGAAGAAATGTTTTATCAAAATGTTATCAGCCCTAGTTTTTTAAAACCAACTGTTTTAAAAGATAATACTAAAGATACTGTTTTTAATGAAAAAAAAGAAATAGATAATGTAATATTATCTTCAAATAAAGATAATGGTTTTAAAGAAGAAGATAGTGATATTGAAATACTTTCTGAATCAGACGAAGAAATAGATAATGCAAAATTAACTTCAAGTCAAGATAGTGGTTTTAACGAAGATGATGATAGTGATAGTGTAGTAGCTTCTAAATCAGAGGAAAAAATAAATAATGTAATATTAACTTCAAGTCAAGATAGTGAAATTAACAATCAATTACTACAAGAAATTACAATGGACTTTACTAAAGATGATAATAAAAGTAATCTTTTAAGAAAATTATCTTTAAAACATAATAGTAAAGATAGTGGAATTGGTAGTGAACGACAAGAAATAAGTATACTGAAAGACGAAAATTTTAAAAGAATACATCTCCATAAAAAAGATAATTCAGAAGAATGTGAAGCAAAAGAAAAATCTGAAAAAACAATGCAAGAGTTTAATAAAAAAACAAAAAAATTTATAAATTCTGGTAAAATTAATTATACACAAGAATGTCCAGAAATATATTTATCGTATCTTTAAAACATACAACTAGTAAAATTAAATTAAAATAAAAAGTGAGAATTTTATTCTCACTTTTTATTTTAATTTAATTTAGTATTCTTCTTCAAGTGAAGAATTACCCATACCTATTAACTTCTCAGTTGGCATTAAACCAGTACCGGCCGGTATCAAGTTTCCTAAAATAACATTTTCCTTTAAACCACGTAAATTATCTTGTTTTGACTTAATAACAGCATTAGTTAATACTCTTGTTGTATCTTGGAAAGAAGCAGCAGCCAAGAATGATTCTGATTCTAATGGTGCTTTTTTAATCCCTAAAATAATTGGATGACCAAAAGCAGGTTTTTTACCAGCAACAATAATTTTGGCATTAACATTCTTAAATTCTTTGATATCAACAATCGCTCCAGGCAATAATGGTGAATCATTACCTTCAACTACAAAAATACGATTCAACATTTGTTTTACAATAATTTCAATATACTTATCAGAAATTTCAATTCCTTGTAAACGATAAACACGTTGTACTTCTTTTAAAATATATTGTTGAACTTCAATGATTCCTGCTACTTCTAGTAATTGTGTAATATTAATTGCACCTTCAGTTAGTTTTTGGCCAATCTTAACATTATCACCAATTTTAATTCTTACCTGCGCATTATATTGAGTTTTGTATTCTTTATAGTCAAGTTTTGACTTTACAGTAATTGTATAAATTCCTTGCTCTTCACGAATATCTGTTACTTTACCATCAAATTCACTAATAATAGCAACAGCACCTTTGGGATTAGTAATATCTAATAATTCTTTAATTCTTGGTAATCCTTGGGTAATATCACTACCACCAGCAACTCCTCCAGTATGGAAAGTTCTCATCGTTAGTTGAGTTCCTGGTTCACCAATTGATTGCGCCGCAATAATTCCAACTGCTTCGCCAATAGCAACAATAGAACCTGTTGTTAAATTAATACCATAACATTTTTGACAAACACCATAACTTGCTTCACAAGTTAAAACTGAACGAATATTTATTTTTGTAATTTTTGCCTCTAATATTGTTTCTACTAATTTTTCAGTAATTAATTCATTATTTGCAACAATTACATTATTTTTACTATCAACAACATCACCTTGAACAAAACGTCCAAATAAACGGTCACGTAACGGCACAATAATATTATTACGTTTTTGGTCAACAACGTCACTAATTATAAAGCCATTACCGGTATTACAATCTTCTTCAGTAACAATAATATCTTGTGAAACGTCAACTAGTCTTCTCGTTAAATAACCTGAGTCAGAAGTTTTAAGCGCCATATCTGCCATTCCTTTACGAGCACCATGGGTAGAAATAAAGAACTCTGAAACATTTAATCCTTCACGGAATGAAGATTTAATTGGTAATTCAATAACTTCTCCTTTTGGATTATTCATTAAACCACGCATCCCTACTAATTGAGTAAAGTTACTAATATTAGTTCTAGCACCTGAATCTCACATCATAAAGATTGGATTTTCAATATCTTTTCTTAAAACTGTTTCTAGTTCAACTTGAATATTGTTTTTAATACCACTTCATTTATTAATAATATGGTAATGACGCTCACGATTAGTTAACATACCTTGTTTATAAAACTTGTTAATTGTTTTAACATATTCATCTGCTTCTTTAAATAATCTTGTTTTACCTGAATAAGATACAACATCGCCTGCAGAAATTGTTGTTCCTGAAATTGTTGAAAATTTAAAACCAAGATTTTTCATTTTATCTAACATTTGTGCAGTTAATTGAGTTCCAAAAGTTTTAAAATATTTATGAATAATATCTGCTAAAGCTTTTTTCTTAAATGGTTCAACAATAACTCTTTTTTTAATAAATTCACGAAAATCAACATCAGTTGCAACTAAATCTTCATTATGAGTTTCAGTTAAATTAATAATATTTGGGCGATTAATAAATGGCATTCTTTCTGAAAACATTTGATTAAAAATAATCTTACCAATAGTAGTAATTAAAAATTTATTTTGATCGGTAGCAGAAAATTTACTTGCACCTAAACTAGCAACACGAATTCCAATAATAGCATGTAATGAAACCTGTTTTGTATCATAAGCTTTAATTGCTTCATTAACATCTTTAAAAATTGAACCTTGACCTAATTCATCTAATTTTTCAATAGTTAAATAATAATTACCAAGAACCATATCTTGAGTTGGCGTAACAATTGGTTTACCATCTTTAGGACTTAAAATATTTTTTGAACCTAACATTAAACTTCTTGCTTCAGCTACTGCTTCTTGAGTAATTGGCACGTGAACAGCCATTTGGTCACCATCAAAGTCAGCATTAAAAGCAGGAGTTACTAGTGGGTGTAAACGAATAGCTTTCCCTTTAACTAGAATTGGTTCAAATGCTTGAATTCCTAAACGGTGTAAAGTTGGAGCACGGTTTAATAAGACAGGACGATCTTTAATTACTTCTTCTAAAACATCTCAAATTCGTTCATCTTGAATTTCAATTAATTTTTCAGCAATTTTAATATTTAAAGCTAATTCTTGATGAACTAATCTTTGCACAACAAAAGGTTTGAACAAAATAATTGCCATATCACGAGGAATACCACATTGATACATTTTTAATTCCGGACCAACAGCAATAACACTTCGACCTGAATAATCAACACGCTTACCTAATAAGTTTTGACGGAAACGTCCTTGTTTTCCTTTTAATGTTGAAGTTAAAGATTTTAATGGACGTTTATCTCTTCCTGTTACTGGACGTGCTTTACGTTCATTATCAAATAAAGCATCAACTGATTCTTGCAACATTCTTTTTTCATTATTAATAATTAAGATTGGTGCTCCCATTTGTTTTACTTTTTTTAAGCGTTCATTACGAATAATAATTCTTCGATATAAATCATTAATTTCTGATGTTGTAAAACGACCACCATCTAACTGAATAATTGGACGAATATCAGGTGGAATCACCGGAATAGCGTGTAATACCATTCATTCTGGTTTATTTCCTGATTTAACAAATGAATCAATAACATCTAAACGACGTTCTAGTTTTCTACGATCAGTTTGTGATTTCTTGTTTGTCAATTGTTTTTTAATGGCAAGAAATTCTTTTTCTAAATTAATATTTTTTAATAAATACTCAATAGCTGAAGCACCAATTCCAAATTTTGTTCCAGTATGTTTAGTAATAAATTGAGCACATTCATCCATTGAAAATGGACGTGAAGTATCTGCTAAAGTATCAGTTAACATTTGAGCACGAGTATAAGCAAAAGAAGAAGGTTCTAATTGTTCTAAAATTTGTGCAAATACTTTACGTAAACGATTACGAGTATCAGTTGAAGATTTAGCATTACCTAAATCCATAATCATTTTTTGTTTTAAACCTTTAGCAGTCCCTGGATCTAAAACAATATAAGAAACAAAATATGCTACTTCTTCTAAGTCTTTAGCTTTCATATCTAATGCTAACGCAATTCTTGAAGGAGAAGCCTTTAACATTCAAATATGAGTTACTGGCTCTTCTAACTCAATGTGTCCTAAACGTTCACGTCGAACAATTGCTTCAGTAATTTCTACTAAACAACGTTCACAAACTTTACCTTTATTTTTTATTTTCTTATATTTACCACAAGTACATTCATAATTTTTAGTTGGTCCAAATATTCGTGCATCAAATAATCCATCTTTTTCAGGTTTTAATGACTTATAATTAATTGTTTCTGGCTTTGTAATTTCTCCATGTGATCATGAGCGAATTTGATCGGGAGAAGCAAGAGAAATTTTAAGGGCAGTATAATGTTTTGAATTTTTTTGCATTTGCATATATTTATTACTCCTTTTCTAATCCTCAAGATAACTTTCGACTTCTTCATCGTAAGTTACAACTTTTTGTTCTTGACCTTTTTCGTCAATTAACACAATATTTATTCCTAAACCTTGTAGTTCTTTTGTTAAAACATTAAATGATTCAGGGATACCTGGCGTTGGAATTTGTTTATTACGTAGAATCGCTTCATAAGTTTTAATTCTACCTTTAATATCATCAGATTTAATAGTTAGGATTTCTTGTAAAGTATGAGCAGCACCATAAGCTTCTAATGCTCAAACTTCCATTTCTCCAAATCTTTGTCCACCATTTTGTGCCTTACCACCTAATGGTTGTTGAGTAATTAATGAATATGGGCCCACATTACGAGCATGTAATTTATCATCTACCATGTGTGATAGTTTTAACATATACATAACACCAACTGAAATTTTCTTGGCAAACTTTTCACCAGTTAAACCATCATATAATGTTAATTTATCAAAGTCATTATATTTTGCTTCTTTCATAATATCTAACAAGTCTTGATTTTTTGCACCATCAAAAACAGGGGTTGCTACTTTAATTCCTAAAGTTTTAGCAGCCATTCCTAAGTGTAATTCAAGAATTTGTCCAATATTCATCCGCGATGGTACTCCTAATGGATTTAACATAATATCAACTGGTGTTCCATCTTCTAGGAAAGGCATATCTTCAATTGGTAAGACTTTAGAAATAACACCTTTATTTCCGTGTCTTCCAGCCATTTTATCTCCTTCTCGGATTTTACGTTTTTGTACAATAAATACTTTAACTACTTCTTCTACTTCTGAAGGTAAGTCAAAACCATCTTCACGTTTATAACGTTTAATACCTTGAACAATTCCAGCACCACCATTAGGTACTCGTAATGAATTATCTTTAACATTACGTGATTTTTCACCAAAAATAGCTGCTAATAATTTTTCTTCAGCAGTTGATTGTGTTTGACCTTTTGGTGTAACTTTACCAACAAGAATATCTCCTTCTTTAACTTCAGTTCCAATTAAAACAATTCCTTCATCATCAAGATAACGTCTTGATTGTTCAGAAGTATTAGGGATTTCACGTGTAATTTCTTCTTTACCTTGTTTTGTTTTTCGACATTCTAAATTATATTCTTCAATATGCATTGAAGTATAAACATCATCTTTTACTAAACGTTCACTAATAATAATAGCATCTTCATAGTTATAACCATGTCAAGTCATGAAAGCAATAATTACATTTTGTCCTAATGCAAGTTCACCATCTTTCATTGAAGGTCCGTCTGCTAAAATTTGATTAACTTCAACTTTATCACCAACTTTTACTAATGGCACATGAGTTACTGCTGTTCCTTGATTACTACGTTCAAAACGACTTAACTCATAAGTTGTTATTTCATCTTCTGATTTAATAATAATTTCATGAGAATCAACATATTGTACAACTCCCGGTAAATTAGCAACAATAGCTAATCCTGAGTCACGAGCAACAGCATACTCAACACCCGTACCAACAATTGGTGTTTGTGGTTTTAATAATGGAATTGCTTGACGTTGCATATTAGCACCCATTAAAGCACGGTTAGCATCATCATTTTCTAAAAAGGGAATACAACTTGTAGCTATTGACACAATTTGTTTTGGTGAAACATCAATATATTCAACTTCGTTTGGTCCAACAATAATATTTTGACCATTACTACGAGCAATAACATTATTATTTTTAATAACATTATTAGTATCTAATTCAATATTAGCTTGTGCAATGATATAATTCTTTTCTTCACCGGCAGTTAAATATTTAATTTCATTAGTAATTTTACCTGCAATTACTTGACGGTAAGGTGTTTCAATAAAACCGTATTCATTAATACGAGCATAAGTGGCTAAATTATTGATTAAACCAATATTAGGTCCTTCAGGAGTTTCAATTGGACAAATTCTTCCATAGTGAGAATAGTGAACATCACGAACTTCTAAACTAGCACGATCACGTGATAATCCACCAGGTCCTAAAGCAGTTAAACGTCTTTTATTAGCCAATTCTGCTAATGGATTAGTTTGATCCATAAATTGTGATAATTGTGATAAGTTAAAAAACTCACCAATAACAGCTGTTAATGGTTTATTATTTATAATATTTGCTGGTTTCATTTTATCACTATCAGTAGTTGACATTTTTTCTTTAACATTTTTTTCAATACGTCCCATCCCGATACGAAATTGGTTTTGTAGTAATTCACCAATTGTACGAATACGACGATTTGCTAAGTGATCAATATCATCAGCATTACCAATACCATGAACAAAATTTAAAATATAAGAAAGAGTTGCTAAAATATCAGCAATAGTAATAATTACTTCTTTACATTTAGGATTAATTCCAACAACATTAATAACTTCATTTAATCTTTCTTTATCATTATAAACTTTAATTAACTGCACATAATGTTTTGGTTCACTATCACTAATTGATGTTTTTAAAGGTACTAAACATGCTCCTTCTTCTAATACTGTTTTTAGAATTTCTAATTGTGATTTACCAATTACTGTTTTTTTGGATAAAACAACTTTACCTCTAATATCTTTAATATCTTCAGCTAGAGTGTAATTTAAAACACGATCTGTAATAGCTAATTTTTGAATTAACTTATATCTTCCTGCTTTTGTTAAATCATATTTTTTTGAATCAAATAATAATCCAGTTAAAAATTTTGCAGCACCATCAACACTGGCAGTTTCTCCGGCTTTAATTTTTTTATAAATTTCTTGTACTGCTGCTGGTCAATTTTGATGTTCATCATATTCATAAGTATTTAATAAAACATCATCTTTACCAATTATATTAATAACATCATCTTTAGTTAATCCTAAGGCAGTAAGTAAAGTGGTTACTGCAATTTTACGTGATTTTTCAATTTTAACTTGAATAATATCTTTAATTTCATTTTTATTACGAACTAATTTATTACGTTTAGAATCAGTTTCAAATTCTAGTCAAGTTCCACGTGATGGAATTAAATCACCTAAAAATTTATATAATCCGGTTTTTGGATCAATTTCAATTTTAAAATATGCACCTGGTGAACGAACTAATTGTGAAACAACAACCTTTTCACTTCCATTAATAATAAAGGTTCCTTTTTGTGTCATTAATGGAAAATCACCTAAAAATACATCTCCTTCACGAGTTAATGTATAATCAACAATTAAAACATCTTCTTCTCTACTTTTAATAGTAACTTCAATAGTTGAAAATTCACTATTAGCATGAACATTTTTTTCTTCAAAATAATATATATTATCGCTAACTTTTGGTTCATTAATGTTTTTAATACCAAATTGGTCTTTAATTCAACGCATTAAATAATCTAAAATATTATCTTTAGCAGCAATAGTTAAATGACGATTATTTTCATGAATTGATAAAGATAATTTTGTATAGATTGGTGCTTCATAAGTTTTTGACTCATCTTTTGCTTCTTTTAATGTTCTTCTTGGTTTACGAAATTCTCAATCAATCAATGATAAAATAATACGATTATCATTATCAGTTACCGGAAATATTTCATTAAATACTTCTTGTATTCCTGTATCAATAAATCATTTATAAGTATCACGTTGAATTGAAATTAAATCAGGAAGATCTAAATTTCCTGATACTTTAGTATAGTCACGTCTTTTAGCATAATGACCAAATTGTTTTGTAGTATATGACATTGGTTCATCTCCAATTTTAAAAATTTATTAAAATCAAATAATTTGATTTCAGTTAATTAGTATTAAATTACTAATTAGTTTGATAAAATATTAAGTTTTAAGTTGATAATTTTTAGTTAAATAACAAACAGAAAACCAGTATTAATTAAAACTGGTTTTCATATAAATTTTTAATATTTGAACTACTTAACTTCAACAATAGCACCAACGGCTTTTAACGTTGCTTCGTGTTCTGTTGCTTTTGCTGTATCAATATTTTCTAAAATCTTTTGTGGTCCTGTTGCTACTGCATCAACCATTTTTTTAGCATCCATTAAAGACATTGTACCACCAACAATTGCCTTAACTGCTTTAATAACATCAACTTTTTTGTCTCCTACTTCTTTTAAGATTACAGAAACTGTTGATGGTTTTGTTGCTTCTTCTTTAGCTGCTGCTGGTGCAGAAGCAACTGCTGCAGTTACTCCAAAAGTTGTTTCAATTAATTCAACTAATTCTTTTAATTGAACTGCTGTCATTGTTTTAACATGTTCAATAATTTGTTTATTTGTAATATTTTCCATTATTTTTTCCTCCATATTTTTTTTATTTAATAAGTGTTAATTATGCGTTTTCTTTTTGTTGGGCTACTGCTTTAATTGCTAAAGCCAAATTGCGAACTGGTGCTTGTAAACAAGAAGCTAACATTGAAATTAATTCTAATTTTGATGGTAATGAAGCTATTTTTTGTAACTCACTTTGGTCAATAACTTTCCCTTCAAAAATGCCACCTCTTAATACTAATAATTTATTAATTTTAGCATAATTAGAAACTATTTTAGCTGTTTCTAAGTCGTTTTCAAATCCAAAGATAAAACCATTTGGGCCAACTAAACTACTTTCAAGCGATGAATATTCTTTTTTTAAAGCACGAGCAACTAAATTATTCTTATAAATAGTGAATGTTGCACCTTTAGCTCTTAATTCCTTACGTAAAGAACTAATTTCTTCAACATTCATACCTTGATATTGTACAACAATTGTTGTTTTTGAATCATTAATTTGCTTAGCAATTAAATCAATAGTTTTTTGTTTTTCAACCATTGCTGGGCGCATAAGTACACCTCCTTATTATTCTGAAATAACTAGCAATAAGTAGTAAATAAAACTCGGAGCAAAACCGAGTAAATCACATGCATATATAATGATGGAAATTACCTGAGCAACATAATTAAGACAAAAGTCCGTTGCTGTCTTTGGCTTATTCTAGCTTGTATATTATATGATATATATATATTAAAATCAAGAAAAATTTACAAAAGATTAAATAAATAATTTTTTATTATATATCTTTTAAGTTATAAACACTATTTTTAATAACATAAATGCTAATTTCATCAATATCTTAATTAAGATTAAAAAAATAAATTAAAAATAAACTTCATATTGAAGTTTATTTTAATTAAAAAAATTGTTTTTTTTTATAACTGGTTACTGTTTTTACTACTAGAGTTTTTACTTTCACTTGAAGAAGATTCACTATTTATTTTTGATTTATCTAACTCAAGATTTTTACAAACTCTTTCTCTTCTTTCAGATTCATTTTTTTCTCCTCAAGCTTTATTTATTTTATCAGCATTTTTAGCATGTGCTTCTTGTTTTAATTTATTATTCTCAATAGATTTTCATGGCATAATTTATTATTCCTTTCACTTTTTGAATATTTTTTCTACCTTTAAATACTCAATAAAATTATATA
>NZ_JALMUW010000036.1:0-10804 GCF_023846195.1 Spiroplasma endosymbiont of Lariophagus distinguendus | reverse complement strand
AAAATGGTAATTTTGAAAAGAATTTATTTTTATAGTAATTCATCTTCCTACTTTTTTGGGAACCTCCCATAATAATTTTATAAACTTATATAAGATAAAATCTAAAATTATCAAAAATATTAGTACTCCTTTTAAATTTATTTTTAAAAGGAGTATTTTGTAAATTATGATAAGTTGTTATACTAATAATATCAAAAATAATTTTTTTACTTTATAATTAAAGTAGTGGAATCAAAAAATAAAGGAATGGTGGTATTTAATATGAGTGTATTACCGTTAAATATTATTTCGACTGTAATTTCAGCAGATATTGGAACAGTTATTGCTGAAATAGCGGTTTTATTTGGAATAACCATTTCTTTATTAATGACAATTCTTATTTTAATAGTTATGAATACCTTTATTCGTGGTAAAAAAGTTTGATGAACAACAAGAAATAAATCTCATATGAAACTACTAGCAACTTCAGAAAAAAGAATGTTAGCAAGTGTTTTAGCAGAAGCAGTGATTAAATTAGCAGAAGAAAAAATTGGAGCACTAATTACTATTGAAAGGAATGTTTCATTAAATGAATATACTGATTTGGGAGTAAAAATTGATGGTGAAGTAACTTCACAACTATTACAATCTATTTTTATTAAAGGTTCACCATTGCATGATGGTGCAGTTATTATTCGTTTAGGTCGTATTGAATGTGCCTCTACTTATTTTCCACTAACTAATAAAAAAATATCTAGTCAATTTGGTTCACGTCATCGTGCTGCTATTGGAATATCAGAGCAAACCGATGCAGTATCAGTTATTGTTAGTGAAACTAATGGTTCTGTTTCAATAGCTCGTAGTGGTAAGTTTTTACAAGTTGAAAACTTAAATAATCTTGTTCGTACACTATATGATGAATTAGCTTCAACTAAAGAAATGGTTCAACAAGTATAATAATGAAAAGTTTGTTATTAGTAGATATTGGTAATACATTAATTAAGATTGCTATGATTAATGATAGTGAAATTATTGAACAATGAGCAGTAATAGAAACCAAAAGTAAAACTGCAATTGTTCAATTGAAAAAAGCATTTAAATTAAATAAAAAATTACATTTTAAAGAAGCTGTTATTAGTTGTGTTGTTCCAAATTTTTTAATAATAATAGAAAAATTAATTGTTTTTACATATAATTTAAAACCGTTAATTGTTGATTTTAATTTACTAAGTTCTTTACCTTTAAAACTTAATTTAGAAAATCGTCAATTAGGTAGTGATTTGATAGCATTATCATATGCTGCTTATACTAAGTATCACAATGCGATAGTTGTTAGTTTGGGAACTGCTACTACCTATAGTGTTGTTGTTAATGATGTTTTGGTTGGCGTTATTATTGGACCTGGATTTAGTACAAGTAAAGATGCATTGATTGATAATGCTGCTTTACTTGTTGATTTTGAAATGCAACATTATCAATCAATGTTAGGTAAAAATACTAATCATGCTTTATCAATTGGTTATGGTTATGGTTTTAGTGCAATGATTAATAGTATAGTTGCTAGAATTAAAAATGAAACAAATATTAGTTTACCTGTAATTTTAACAGGAGGTAGTGTACCAATTTTAAAATCTTATTTTGATTTTTCTTATATTTATGAACCACAAATGTTATTTTTAGGTTTAGTTGATATTATTAAATATTTTAGAAGTAATAATAAAATAAAAGATTAATATCTTTTAATATATTTAAAATATAAGGAAAGGAGAATAAAACTATGTTGATGTTAATAAAAATTTATAAATTAACTAGTGCACAAATTATTATAATAACTATTATTAGTTTATTAATTTTTACTATTATCGTTTTAACAAGTTTATTAGTAATTTTTAGTTCGTATAAAAATAAACAATTTATGATTTATAAAAATTTGCAATATATTCAAAATATTAATATTAAAGAAAGATTAAATCGTATTAATCAAATGGTACAAGCAAATGAACAATATAGTTCTATTTTAGGGATTTGAATTAGTCGTTATAATCTTTTTTTAAAAAAAGATTTAAATAAGGTTTTTAAAAAATATATTCAAATTTTAAAATTACAAAATAATAAAGAATTATGAAAAAGATATAAATTAATGTATAGAATGCATAATAAAAGTAATAATTTAAAAAATCAATTGCAGTTATTAACAATTGAAATAGATTATTTTATTAGTATTGATCAATTATTACGAGAATATCAATTATTTTTTAAACAAAATTTTAATTATTTACAAGATCAAATGATCAAGATTAATTTACAAAACGATCTTAATCGAGAACAATTAGATGAAGTTATTAAAATAATTAATGATATGTTTAAAGAATTAGAAACAAATATTAATGCTATTAATGTTAGTCAAATTATTACTATTTTAAGTGAGATTGCGATTGCTGTTGTAACATTGGCAGAAATTTTAGATAATTTACCAACACTTCGTTATATTATAACATATGAAATTAAACAGAAAATGGCGGCCTTAAAAAATAAATATCAAATGATAAAAATAAATAATACTTTACTTTTACAATACGAACAATTAGTAGCAAACGTTGATGAAAAGTTAAGTTTTATTAATAAACAAATTAATAATTTACAATACAAAAAAGCTAAGGTTAACACTCAAGAAATATTAAAATTAATTGCCACTTTTAGTAATAAAATTGATAAAGAACAAATATTTTATAATATTTTTAAACAAAATTATGAAAAATTTTTAGTTATGAGTTTTAATTTTAATGAAATATTTGAAGCTATTAAAAATGAAATTGCTCTTTCAAATAAAATTAATTCTAAAATGATAGAAAATAGCAAAATAACTAACTTAGAAACTATTATTAATAAACAACTTGCTACTGTTAATCATTTTGATAATTTATTAATCATAGAACATCAAAAATCAATAAAAAATACTAGTTATGAAACATTAGTGATGTTATTAGCGGCGTTATTTGAAAATAGTATTGTTGTTTTTAATAGTTTAAAAGAGTATAATAAATTGTTGAATGAACAAAATAAAGCAAAAATTAAATTTAAAACTTATGTTGATAAAATCAATTCAATGATGTTACAAATTGATAATATTTTAAATAATATTAATTTTTATTATTTAAATGAAATTTATAAAGAAAAGTTTAGTGATTTACAATATTTAATAAATGATACTATTTTAAATTTTAAAAATGGAAATTATGATAATTCTTCTTTTAGTAAATTTAATGATTTACAAAATAAAATTTTTCATCTTTATACTGAATTAAAAATGGAAATTACTATTCATAAATTATCACATTTAACTCTTGTTTATGCTAATCGTCATCGTTCAATTAATCAGCAACTTAATAGTAAATTTAATGAAATTGAAAATAATATCACTAATAATCATAATCAAAAAGCATTAACATTATTATTGGAATTAATGGAATAAATTTTAAAAAAGAGGAAAATTAAATGGTACCAATTATTATTATTCGTTATGGTGAATTAACAACTAAAAGTAAAAATCGGATTGATTTTATTAAACAATTAAAAATAAATATTAAGTATGCTCTTAGTGATTATAAACAAATAAATATTATTCATTTTCATGATCGGATGGAATTAACTAATTTATCTCTTGACGTAATGAATGATGTTATTAATATTTTGGTGAAAATATTTGGTATTAGTTCATTATCACCTGCTTTTAGAATTGCTAAAAATATGGAAATATTATCAGAAAAAGTAATATCATTAATTTTAAGTCAAGATCTAACAAATTTTAAAACATTTAAACTTTTTGTTAGTCGTAGTGATAAGAGTTTTTCATTAAATTCAGAACAAATAGTTAAAATTATAGCTTCTATAATTTTAAAAAAAACAGATTTAAAAGTTAATGTTACTAATCCTGATTTAAAAATAAATATCAAAGTTAATAAGGATGATATTTATTTATTTGCAAATAAAATTATTGGTGCTGGTGGATTTCCAGTAGGTAGTTCAGGGAAAGTGTTATTATTATTGAGCGGTGGTATTGATTCCCCTGTAGCAGCATATAAATTAATGAAACGAGGATTACAAGTTCAATATTTACATTTTGCTACTCCACCTTTTACTTTACCAACAGCATTAAAAAAAGTAGAAACTTTAGTTCAAATTTTAGCACCTTATAATGCTGGTAGTAAAAATTTATATATTTGCAATTTTACTAACTTGCAAAATGAATTAAGTCATATTAAGAAAGAAAGTTATCGTATTACTTTAATGCGTAGAATGTTTATTAGAATTGCTAGTTTATTTGCAGAAAAATATAAAATTCAAGCATTAGCAACTGGTGAAGCGATTGGTCAGGTTGCTTCACAAACATTAGCAAGTATTAATGCTATTAATATTGTTAGCAATTTACCAATTTTGCGTAGTTTAATTGCCGAACATAAAGTTGATATTATTAATCTTGCTAAAAAAATTGGTACTTATGAAACATCAATTTTACCATTCGCTGATTGTTGTTCATTATTTGTTCCCAAAAACCCTGTTACACAACCAAAGATTAAAGAATGTGAACTTTTAGAAAATGATTTAAAGCAAATAATTGATTGAGAACAAATTTTAATAAATAGTTTTAAAGATATTGAAAAAATATAAATAAATTTATTAATAATTTAATAGTTTTAATAAATTGCAGTTTATTTACTTTAAATATAAAAAAAGAGTGAAGTTTCACTCTTTTTGTTATTTTTTAATAGTAAACTATAAAATATTACAATAAGTATTTTGATTACTTGTTGAAGTTTGATTTTGTAAATCAATTGCATTTATTTCATTTACTAATAATTTTGTTTTTTCAATTCTTTTATTGATTTCATTTATTTTTTTCTTATCAATCTCTAATTGAGCAAGTTTTAAATTTATTTGTAATTTTTGATATGGATTTGGTTCTCTAAAGTCAATATTGGTTGTTATTTTTTGTACTTCATTTGCTAATTCTTGAAGAGATTTAACTTCAAAATTATTTTTATTGGTTGTAACATTAAGAATAGTAGGTAATCCAAATTTATATCGTTGCTTTATTTCTTGTTCATAAATTTCATAGGCTAATCTTTCAACTATTTTTGGGTGTTTGTTTTTAGCAGCTATTGTTAAAGCTATATCACCATTTTCAATGGTATCTAGTAAAAGATTAGCATAGTTATAATAACCATTTGTTTTTAAATATTTGGATATAATTATTTGTCCATTAATATTATTTAATATTCAAGGATCAGGTCTATTTTTAACTACATGATAAATATCAACACCATTATCTATTAAGATGTTAACTACATCTAAATGACCATTTTGCGTTGCTCATATTAAAGCGGTTATATCATCGCATATATAATTAACATTGCCACCATTTTTAATTATTTTTTTAATTACTTGTAGATCACCGATTTTAGCAGCTTTTATTAAATTAATATTTTGAATATCCATTTTTTTCTCCTTATTTGATTAAAAATAACAAACTCACTTACTTTAAAATGAAGTAATAAGTTGAAAACTTGTATTAAGTTTATGCAGATTTTAACATATTATTGGTTTTAATATGTAAAAAAATATATTATAATTTTTCCCAAATTATTTATTATTAATTATTGAAAAAATAATGTTTATTTTTTCTTTTTTAATATAAATTTTAGAAATAAAATTTATTTTTTTATTTTATTTCTAAAAAAGTTGATTTTAAGTGTTTTAAATAGTTTTGTATTAAAAACAATAACTTAAGAATAACCTAGCAAGATAAAATGATGTTAAAATTAACTTGTAATATAAGTCATTCAAGAATTGTAGGGGATAGTATGAAATATATAGTTAATTTAAATGTTCGTTCTAATTATTCATTTCTTTCATCAACTATTAAAATAAGTGATTATATTGAATTTGCTAAAAAAAATAATTTAAAAGTTCTATCTTTAGTAGATAAAAATATAATGTATGGTGCTTATGAATTTTGTAATTTATGTATAGAGAATGATATTAAACCATTAATTGGTTTAAATTGCGTTTGAGAAAGTGCTACTGATAAAGTTGAATTAACTATTATGGCAACTTCATATGCTGGTTATCAAAGATTAATAGAGCTTTCTACTATTATTAGTACTAATAATAATATTGTTACTACTAATGATGTAAAAAAATATCTTAATCAAACACGTGAAGTTTTAGTTATTATTCATGCTAATAATAAAAATATTAGATATATTAAAAATAATTATGATATTTTAAATTCAACAGGTCATGAATTAGTTTATTTTGGTTTAGTACCTAGTGATATGGATAATATTACTTTATTAAAATCGATTACATCTAATATTATTCCAATTGATTTGGTTTTATATTTAGATGAAAAACAACATCGTACTTATCAAATTTTACAAGCTATTAAAGAACAAAAAACATTAAAATCAGAAGATTTATCAAAAAGTAATGAGTTTTTATATAAAACTAAACAAGATTTAATGCAACATTATCCAAATGAAATTATTGAAAATATTGAAAAGGTTATTTGACTATGTAATTTAAAATTTCCTAAAAATAAGCCAAATAGTGCAGAATTAAGTTTACCAAAATTTACTTGCCCTAATAATCTTACTAGTAATTTATATTTGCAAGAATTATGTAAACAGGGATTAGAAGCGCATTTTCAAAGTCGTGAAATTCCTGAAACATACGTTAAAAGAGTTTTATATGAATTACAAGTAATTAATGAAATGGGTTTTGCTGATTATTTTTTAATTGTTAATGATTATGTTAAATTTGCAAAAAGCAAGAATATAATGGTTGGACCAGGTAGAGGAAGTGTTGCTGGTAGTTTAGTAGCATATGTTTTAGGAATTACTGGTGTTGATCCTATTGCTTATAATTTAATTTTTGAAAGATTTTTAAATCCAGAACGAATATCATTACCAGACATTGATATCGATTTTGAAGATACAAGAAGAGATGAAGTTATTAATTATATTCATCAAAAATATGGCAAAGAACATGTTGCATATATTGTTACTTTTCAAACAATTGCTAGTAAAATGGCAATTCGTGATTTGGGAAGAGTTTTTCAAGTTAATATTGAAGATATTAATGAAATGACAAAATTAATACCAATTCAATATAATTTTGAAATAGATATGGCTATTAAACAATCACCAAAATTAGCATGATATGCAAATAAGTATCCTTTATTGTTTACTTTAACCAAAGAAATTCTTGGTTTTCCACGACAAACTAGTACTCATGCAGCAGGAATCGTTATTACAAGAGCACCGTTAGTTACTGCTATTCCATTACAACTAGGATTTCAAGGTATTTATCAAACGCAATTTCCAATGCAAACCCTAGAAGCTCTTGGTTTAATAAAAATGGATATTTTAGGATTACGTAATTTAACTATTTTGCAAAATATTTTACAACAAGTAAGCAAACATTATTTTTTAAATTTAAAATTATCTCAAATTCCTTTAAATGATGAAAAAAGTTTTAACATTATTAAAAATGGTGATACAACCGGTATTTTTCAATTGGAATCTTCAGGAATGCGTCAAATTTTAATTAAAATGAAAGTTGATAACTTAGAAGATATTATTGCTAGTTCTTCTTTATTTCGTCCTGGACCACAAGAGTACATTCAAGATTATATTAATCGTAAATTAGGAAAACAAAAAGTTACGTATATTCATGAAGATTTAAAACCTTATTTAGCATCAACTTATGGCATTATTATTTATCAAGAACAAATATTATTAATTTTACAGAAAATTGCTGGTTATTCATTAGGAAAAGCTGATTTAATTCGTCGTGCAATTAGTAAAAAAGATACTACAGTTATGAAAGAACAAGCAAACTCATTTATTAAAAGTGCTGTTAATAGAGGTTATTCACCAAGAGTTGTTAAGAAAATATGAGAAGATATTGAAAAATTTGCTGGTTATGGATTTAATCGATCTCATGCTGTCGCTTATTCATTAATTAGTTATTATTTAGTTTATTTAAAAGCAAATTATCCATTGGCATTTATGGTGTCGTTATTAAGTAGTGTTATTGGTAATGATCAAAAAATGTTACAATATTTGAATGAATGTCAAAAATATCAAATTAAAGTTTTACCACCATCAATTCAATTTTCTGGCATTGATTTTTTAATTGATGGTGCTAAAAAAGCTATTCGTTATAGTTTACAAGCAATTAAGCAAATGAGTCAAGGTAGTTGTAGTAATCTTATTAAAGAACGTACTAGTAATGGATTTTTTCAAGATTTTTTTAACTTTTGTGCTCGGGCAATATTTATTGGTTTGAATCGTAAAAACATTGAACATTTAATTGCTGCTGGTGCGTTAGATGATATTCAATCAAATCGAACAATGTTATTATTAAACTTGGATGCTGCATTAGAATATGCAAATATGGTGCAGGTAAAAGATGAAACTAGTGGCGAATTATCATTAAATTTTAATTTAATTGCTAAACCAATTATGTTACAAAGAGAAGATGATTGAAATAATAATAGTATTAATGAACATCGTGCATTAGGACTTTATTTAAAATATAATCCTAAATTACTATGAAAAGAGCAATTAGATCCTCATAATAAAGCTATTGATTTAGCATATATTAATAATTATGTTGATCAACATGTTAGAGTATATGGAGTTATCAATAATATTAGAGTAATTAAAACTAAAACTAAAAAATTAATGGCTTTTTTTGAAATGCAAAATGATAGTAATGTTATTGAAGTAACGGTTTTTGAAAAGTTATATCAAATATACCAAGAATATTTACAAGTTAATAAAGTAATTTTAATGGAAGGAAAGGTAGAAATTTATAATGATAATATTCAGTTAATTTTATCAAGAGTAATTAAAAATTTATAGTAAGCATATAATTTTATCTATGCTTACTATATTAAATAATAAATATAATCAATAGTTTTTAAATTTCTTACTTTAATTTCTAATAATAAATAAAAAATTAATGAACATAGTAATTATTAATAATTTCACAATTTTCAATAGCATCTCAAAAGTTATTATCTGCTTTTTTTATTTTTAAATAAATATTTAAAAAGATTAGTAATATAGTTATAAATAATAAAATTGGACTTAAAATTATAGCAAAAACAATTCCAATTTTTAGTTGTACTAATGATTTAAGATTATAGTTTTCAACAATATTTTGGAAGAGGTAATGTTTACAAAAATATAATTTATTATTAGTTAACATATAAATTAGACCATGTTCTTTTATTAAATTAAAACCATTTTCTTTTGTTATTATTTCTTGTTTTCGATAATAATTATAGAAAGAAGGAATATATTTTATATCATTTT
The DNA here is from genome assembly GCF_023846195.1 of Spiroplasma endosymbiont of Lariophagus distinguendus. Lineage (NCBI taxonomy): Bacteria > Bacillati > Mycoplasmatota > Mollicutes > Entomoplasmatales > Spiroplasmataceae > Spiroplasma > Spiroplasma endosymbiont of Lariophagus distinguendus. Next base: position 1,439 of record NZ_JALMUW010000036.1, on the reverse strand, counting down.
TTATGTTAAAAAAATTTATTAAGGTTAAAGATGTAAATATAACCAAAATAGTTAAAATCAATAGTGATAGTGTTATTAAATTTATTTTTTTAAGTTTCTGAATTTTCATTTCTAAAAATCTCCTTATATTTTATTTATAGGTTAATTTTATTTTGTTAGGAAAGTATTATAATATATTTTTTATTAAATAAAATTAAATTATGAAATATTTATATATAATATTTTAATAATGATTTGCTATTATTTTTTTGTTTTTTTTGTTATATTATAAGTAGTAATATTTATTACCAATTTACGATGAATTGCAAAGCAACGAGCATTAAAATTCCAATATATTTATTTAAAATTTCAGTTTATTATTTTATTTTAAAGTAACTGTTTTTCGTTTAAAGGAGCACACATCACCATGGCAATTAAAGATGTACAAAGAGATGGTAATTGTTTATTATGAGCAGTAATCGTTTCATATTTAGAACAAGTTAAAACTAATAAAAACCAATTTAAAACAAGATATAAATCGCTTTTTGGTATAGAATTCGGTTGAGAACGAATTTTTAATTTTGCTGATTTTAATTTTGCTGATAAAGAAAATGAAAAATTAGTTAAAGTCTTTCGTAATCGTATTTGTGATTATATTGAAACAAATTTAGATACAAAACGTCCAAATAATAAAGCTAATTTTAGATCAATGTTATTAGATAGTGAAATTAATAAAAAAAATAAAGAATTATATCCTAACAATAGTGAAGATACACAAATAAGAAAAACTTTAGAACAAATGAGAAAAAATGGTGAAATAACAGGTTCTGTTGAAATTGAAGCAATTTGTAATATTTTAAATTGTGATATTATTAGAATTAATGAAGATTTTGATATTGCAAGTAGGGAAAGATTTGAACCAGATAATGTAATTGCTAATAATGAAGTGAAGTTATACTATCAAGCTCGACATTATCAATATTTTTCAAATGTTACTAATCAAACACCAGCAAAAAGAAATGAGGAAGAAACTACAAAAGTAGTAACACCTTCATTTGAAGTTAATTCAGGTAATAATAGTTTTCAAGAAAGTATTTCATTTCCAAGAGAGGAAAGTGCTGATTTTTTAATTAATGCTAGATTGAAACTTAAAAATCAGTTGTCTGATAAAGAAATTAATGAAGAAACACAAAATGCTATAATTGATATTTTTATTGAAGATATAATTAAAGTACCAGCACATCAAAAAAATGAAATATTAGAAAAATCTATTTTTGAATTAAATAATCAAGAACAATTATTTACAAATCCTAATCTTGTTTTTGAATCATTTATTAAACCAATAATTAATGGTTCAAAAACAGGAGATCAACAATTATTAAAAGAAATTACTAATACAAATACTAATTAATTAGTATTATCACTTTTGTATTTATTGATTTGTTATATTAATAAAAAAT
>NZ_JALMUW010000035.1:0-11028 GCF_023846195.1 Spiroplasma endosymbiont of Lariophagus distinguendus | reverse complement strand
CTTATTTTTATTTAAAAAATAGTTTTTTCCTTTTTAAATTTTATAAGTTTAAAAAAAAGTAATAGGATTTTCTAAATTATATTTAAAAAATATAACTTTTGTTGATAATTTTTCAATAAGTAATTGAAAAAGAAAATCAACAAATTTTTGCTCCATATAATGACCAACCAAAATAACATTAATTTTTCTATCTTTAGCTTCCATAATATAGTTTCATTTCATTTCTCCAGTAATTAATAAATCAATATTGTTAGATAAATTACTAATAATATCACCACCAGCACCAGCAGATAAAGCAACAGTCACTATATTGTTATCACTCAATTTATTATTAACCAATTGTATATTTGCAACATTAAAATATTTTTTTAAGTTATTAATTAATTCTTTTAATGGCATTTGTCTATCAAATTTACCAACTATTGCTAACTTTTCTTCATTAATAAAATGAATATTTTTAATTTTTAATTCTTTAGCCATCAACATATTCATACCTACTAATGATATATCAAAATTAGTATGTAATGAATATACATTAATATCTGCTATTAGTATTTTACTATATAATTCTTTTTTTCAATTTGAAATATTAGATTGATTAATATCTTTGGCAAAAACTAATGGATGATGAGAAATTATTAAATCAATATTATTATTAATGGCCTCAGTTAAAACTTCATTAGTAACATCCAAACAAACTAAAATTTTATTAATATTGGTCTTTGTTTTTGATTTAATTTGTATTCCTGAAAAATCTCATTCACAAACATCTTTTAAAGGAAAATATGTTTCTAAAACATTAATTATATTATTGATAGTTAACATTTTAACTATTATCCTTTATAAAATTCTTTAATATGTTTAGATTTAGACGGATGTTTTAATTTTCTAATTGCCTTTGCTTCTATTTGTCTAATTCTTTCTCTTGTAACAATAAATTCTTTACCAACTTCTTCTAGAGTTTTTGGAGAATCGTACTTAGTAATATGACGATGAACAACCTTATCACTTAACAATTCTGTTTTATCTAAACTAGTATCATAGTGTAACTGTAAATTATTAACTACTGTTTTTAATTCAGTAATTTCTTTTTCATCTTCACAAAGTTCTAATAATCTTCTTAATTTTGTTGGTAAAATTCCAAAACGCATTCTAATAACTTTTTCTTCTCGTTTTGTTAATACTTCAGCAAAAACACGATCCAATTGTTCTCTTAATCAATGTCTTTCAGCATATTCATCGGGAGATAGCATATTTTTATCTTTAATAAAATCACCAAAATGTGTATCATCTTCTTCACCAATTGGTTTTTCTAAAGATACTGGTTCAATAGCAAGTTTTTTAATTTCACGAACACGATCGGCTGTCATGTTTTGTCCCATTTTATTGGCAATTTCCTCATGAGTAGGATCACGACCTAATTCTTGTGTTAAGTTTCTTTCAATTCTTGTTAACTTATTAATTCTTTCAACCATATGAACAGGTACACGAACCATTTTACCTTGATCAGCTAAACTTCGTGTAATTGATTGTCTAATTCATCAAGTAGCATAAGTTGAAAATTTAAAACCACGGCGATAATCAAATTTATCAACTGCTTTAATAAGACCAATATTACCTTCTTCAATTAAATCAGCAAAATCTAAACCACGATTTAAATGTTTTCTAGCAACAGAAACTACTAATTTTAAATTTGATTTAATTAATTGCTCACGACCATATGTTCTTTCCTCAACATCTTTTGATTCTAACATTTTAGCATATTTAATTTCCTCACCTTGACTCAATATTTGACTTGTTTCCAAAATATTAAAATAAGACTTAATTCCATCTTTTCTTCTTGTATCATTAGAGATCCCCATCGTATTTTTAAAACTCAAATCACTAACTAAAATATCAATATCTAAATCATCAGGTAATTGTTCATCATCAATATCGGTAAAATTAGCATCATCTTCAACTTCATCCATCAAAATATCAGTAAAGACTACTCCTTCTTTTTCTAACCGATCAAAAATTTCCTCAATCGTATCATCATCTAATTTTAAATGTGCAAACTCTTTAATGACATCTTCTTGTTTTAATTCTTTTGTTTGACTCTTTTCTAATTTTTTAATTAAATTACTTTCTACTTCCTCTAAAGTTAAAAGTTTTTTCAATTTCGTTTTTTGTTGTATAACAGCCATATTTTCACCTTATCCTTAATTTATCATCATACTTATTTTTTCTTTATTTTATTTTTTAATACTGATATTTCTTTTAATAACAATATTTGTTTTTCAATATTTTTTTCAGATTTCAATTTATCATTGATCATTTTTATTTCATAATCAATTAGTTGATTATTAATAATTTTTAAGTAATCATTAATAATTTGAGGTTTTAAATCAAACTTTTTATTTTTATATTTATCAAGAAGTTTTTCTAAAATATTTAAAAGTGAATTACCTTTAAGTTCTTCTAAAATTAAATCAAAATTAATTGCTTCTATTTGATTATTTTGATATTTTTGACTAATTAAAAAGTATAAATTCATAAAATCTTGATTTGGAAAAATAAATTTTTCTTTTTCTAAAATTAAATAAACATTTTTTGATAACATTACTAAAAAAATAAGTTGTTCTTGTGCTTCAAAAAAAATATTTTTTACTTCTATTTTAGATTTATTTTTGATACTAAAAGTTGTAGTTACTAAATTATTATCAATATTTAAAATTTGTATTAAGTCTTCAGTGGATAAATTAGTTATTTTTGCTAACATATTTAAGTAAAACTTTTTAGTAATAACATCATTGATTTTTGTTCAAATTGGAACTAATGATTTTAAAAATTCATTAAGTTCATAACTATCTTTTTTAATGTTATATTTAGTTAATGATAAATTAATTGCAAATTCAAAAGGATGAATGGTTTTTTTTATTATTTCATAAAATTTTTGAGGAAATTTATTTATTAATTCATCAGGATCAAATTTAGTATCATTATTGATAATTTGTACTTTAAAATTATTTGATAATAAAACACTAGCTATTTTTAAAGATGCTATTTTTCCTGGTAAATCACCATCTAAAAAAATAATAATATTAATAGTAATTTTTTTTAAAAGTAAAATATGTTCTTTTGTTAAATTTGTTCCCATTAAAGCAACAACATTTTTAATATTTTGATTATTTAGAGCAATAACATCCATAAAACCTTCAGTCAAATAAATAACTTCATTTTTTTTAATATAATTTTTAACATTATTAAAGTTATATAAAATTTTACTTTTCTTAAAAAAATCTGTTTCTGGACTATTAATATATTTATAACTTTTATCTTCTCTATTATAATTTCTTGCAGAAAAACCAACACAATCTCCATCTTCATCTTTAATAGCAAACATAATTCGATTTGAAAAGGTAGGAAGAAGTTGATCCTTATTATTAATTTTCATAAGTCCTAATTTTACAAATTCAATATTATCTTTATAACCTTGTGCATTAAGATAATCTATTAATTCATTATTAATAGGTGCATAACCAATATTAAAATATTTAATATTTTCAGTAGTAATATTACGATTTTGTAAATATTTCATTGCTTCTTGACCAATATCAGTTAGTAACTGATAACTAAAAAAATTCATTGCAATATTATTTAAAATTTTTAGTGGATTTTTTTTAGTTTCAACATTAAATTCAGATAAATTAATATCAAACTCTTTTAAATTTAAATTAACATTATCTGCTGCTTCTTTAAGAGCATTAATAAAATTAATATTTTTATATTTTTGTAAAAAAATAAAAACGTTTCCTTGTTCACCACAAGAAAAACATTTATAAATTTGTTTTTCTTGTGAAATTGATAATGAAGGAGTAGAGTCTTCGTGAAAAGGACAGATAGCTCAAAAATTATTGCCTTTACGGATCAAATTTAAATATTTACCCATAACTTCAACAATATTAATTTTTGCTTTAACTTCATTAATTTTTTTATTAAACTCGATATCCATATTTTTTCACACAATTCTAACAAATAATGTCTAATTTGTCATATAAATATTCTTTAAGTTGATCAACTTTAACTATAACTTGATTTGTAGTATCACGATCTCTAATTGTAACAGTACCTTTAGTTTTTGTGTCATAATCAATTGTTACACAATACATAGTACCAATACCATCTTGATAACGATAAGATTTACCAACACTTGATGATGCTTCATAAATTACTCTTAATTGTGTTTTATTTAACATTTCAAAAATTTCATATGCCTCTTTACCCAATTTTGTTTTATTTAAAGACATAACAGCTACTTGATAAGGGCAAATACTCTTATTTAATTTTAACACTAACCGTTCTTTATCGTCTTTTAAAACTTCTTTTGTAAATGCTTCACAAACTAAAGCTAATAAAAGCCTTTCAACACCAATTGAAGGTTCAATAACTGAAGGAATAACCATTCTTTTTACTGTAACATTAGGATCTTGAATTTCAAAATTTACACCAGAATTCTCACTATGTTTTGTTAAATCATAATTCCCGCGATTAGCTATACCACATAATTCACTCATACCAAAAGGAAAATTATATTCAATATCAGTAGTTGCTAATGCATAATGTGCTAGTTGATTTTGTTCATGATTTTTAAATTTTATATTTTTTGAATTCAATAAACCTACTAGAGAGAGAAATTCTTTACATTGATCAACTCAATAATTAAATCAAGTGTTATCATTTTTATCCTTTGGAATAAAGAAAAATTCTAATTCCATTTGTTCAAATTCTCTAGTACGAAAAATAAAATTACCAGGAGTTATCTCATTTCTAAAACTTTTACCAATTTGACCAATACCAAATGGTACTTTTTTATTATAACTATTTCTTACATTATTAAAATTTATAAATATTCCTTGTGCAGTTTCAGGTCTTAAATAAATTTTATTTTTATCTTCTTTTAAAACACCTTGATATGTTTTAAACATTAATTGAAATTGTCTAACTTTAGTTCAATCTTCATTATTGCATTTAATACATTTAATATGATTTTGATTAATATATGTTTCTAATTTTTCATTACTTCAATTATCACAATTAATACTAGGAAAATAATGATTAATTAAATTATCAACTCGAAATCGAGACTTACATTTTTTACAATCAATTAATGGATCACTAAAATTACTCAAATGCCCTGAAGCTTCTCAAACTTTAGATTTCATAATAATTGAACTATCTAACCCAACATTGTATGGATTTTTTTCGACAAAAAAAACTCATCAACTTTTCTTAATATTATTTTTAAGTGCTACACCAAGCGGACCATAATCTCAACTATTAGCAAGACCTGAATAAATTTCTGATCCTTGAAAAATAAAACCATTTTCTTTTAAATGAGTAATTATTTCCTTCATTGACTTATCATTGATAATTTTATTAATCATTGCCCCTCCATTAATCATAAAAATTTTCTTAAATATCTTAAATAATACATAAAATCTCTAAAAAGAATAATCTTGTTAATAATATGTTCATAGATAGGTTTTGTCAACCTATTATAAGTGTTATATATTATTAAAAACAATATAACAACTAATTATTAAAATATTTATGTAATTATTAATTTATTATTATATTTTTGACAGTGGTTTTCTAAAATATTAAGAATTTTATTAAGTTCTTCTTTTTCAACTTTTCATTTATTAATATCTTGATAATTTAATAAATAAAGTTGATATATTTTTTTAAACAAAACAATGTCAAAATTAATTATAGCTAATTCTAAAGAACAATTTTTACAAAAAATACCACCCAAATCATAATTAATTAAATGCAAATTAGTTATGAACATCTAGAATAAAGTAGACACAGAATTGTAACCTTTGTGTTAAAAATACTTTAAGGAAGGTGTTCATTTTTTTATGGCTAAATGATTATCAAAAGAAGAAAAGTTAAAAATAATAAAAATAAGTAAAATTAAAACAATTGATAAAACCGCATTAGTATGGTATTGAGGTGATCATAATAAAAGAATGAATTAAAGCATAAATTGTGGTGAAAAGGTTTAGAATATGGCAATGGAATTCGTGCTAAAAAACCAAAGAACAGGTCGACCCAAAATCTTTAGAATTTTAATGAAATAGCAAAGCAAATTAATTGAATATATTGAGGCAATGAACGATATAAAAAGTATTTGAAAAATCGACAAAGAAGAAATATTTTGTGATTTCTCCTTGAAGAAAAAAATATCAAATTAGTTATTTATATTACAGTTGCTAAATGTTTCAAAATCAAGATATTATGATGAATTAAGAATGGAATGAATAATTTAATAAGTGAATACATTTTATTTAATATAATTAAAATATTTTATAATTTCAAAATTTATGGTTATAAAATGATAACTTTATGAATTAATAAAATTTATAATTTAAAATTAAAATTTCATGTTGTATATAGATATATGAGAAATATGAGTTTAAAAGCTAAAGTTCATAAGAAATTTGATTATAGAACTAAATCAGGAAGTTTAAGATATGATAATTTATTAAAACGTGATTTTCAACCACTGATTTAAAATCAAAAAGTGGGTACTGATATAACTTGTTTATTAACTAATGAGTAAAACATATTATTTATCAATTGTTTAAAGATTTTCATAATAATGAAATATTAGATTATAAAATAAAACCAAGTTTAGATATGACATTTTATTTATCCAAAATATTATTCAAGCGAGTTCAGTATAAAACCTAATTCTATAGATTTTGCAATGATCAAAGGATTTTCCACTATACAAAGTAACCATATAAAACTTTATATGATGAATTAAATAAAAAGAATTTCAATGTCTAGAGAGGTAATTCTTGTGATAATGGTGCTGAATCTTGATTGGAACAATGAAAAACAGAATTTTTTTATATATCAAATTCAGAAAATAGAACTATTGAATGAATACAAGACAACTACAATATGTTACTTTTATAATAACCATCGACCTTAAATCAAATTAAAAGAATGAGTCAATCGAATATCAGTTAATCATTCCAAATTAACCTAATCAGACCACTTCACTTTCTGATTTCTTTTTAAATACTATTTTATAAAAAATTTCTAATAAAAAGTTGAGAGGCTTTTTAATAATCTGTGTTTCTTTCTTTTAAAGTTACTGGTTTAATTAATTCTTGTCTTCAATTTATCATAAAATGAGCAATTGCTGTGTTTCATTTGAATGAGCATTGTTCATGTTTTTAATATCATTTTCAGTGCTAAAGTAAAATATTTTTTGAAAACTGCCATATCATTAGGAAAAACTTTTTTATTTAAAGTGACTTTTCGTAATTGACTATTATAGATTAACCCGCATTTGTTATCCATCTTTGGATTTACCCTGGATAACTAATAAATAAATTAAATTATCTCAATTTTTATATCAAGATTTAACAATTTGAGATGTTGTTTATTTCATTTTATTTTCAAGTTCTAAAACTGCATTGCTAATTCTTCACTTCCCATAGTATAAAGTGGTTTAATCTGCAGCTAGTGATTTCTATGCTTATATGAGACATATTTTTAAACTATTTCTGATTTGATAGACAGTAAATCAGTTGATGTTTCCTGTTTAGAGATAAACTGGGTTATGTTGTTAACAATTCTATGTTAAATTATCTACTACAATGTCAGGTATCATTTAAGCCTCGATTTTCATTTCTAAGTCTTTGATCAAAATTAGCGCCTTCATTTTCACTAATTCACTTAAACCTAAACATCTTTTTGCCTTCTAATCAACTCCTAGCTATATAGGCGGTTATTTAATAATCAGTTATCTTGTCGTACTAACTACTATACAATCCAAAAATAAAACAATCGGATAAGCACTATCTATTATTAAGTTTTGTGCTTTATCATCAGCAACATATAGTGATTTTGGCCCACTCATTCTTTCTAATATCACCACCATGATATAACTCATGATTGCATTCTAATATCTGATAAAGTCATTCCTTTTGCATATAATGAAAGAACATTGATCAAACCATCAATCTTTGTCTTTTTAATATACAGAGTAAAATGCTATTGATCCCTTAATTTGTCATTTAGTTTTACCTTGTTGAGGTTAATAATTTTTTTGAAGTTGTACCATTTATGAATATTCATCCCTTCTTCACTACGTTAGTTTTCTTCATGTCTCATCAATTTTGCATTTAGATTTAACATCTTTTCTACTAATCTTTTGTTGATTCTTTATATAATCCTCCCTCTTTAAAAACTGTTGTTAAATCTTCAGTATTTTCTAATAATAAATCTACTGCTTTTGATATTGGATCATTATTATTAAAGTTATCTTTTTTAGCCATCTGTAACTCACTCTTTCTAGTCATTTAATTATATTTACTAGAACTAATTAAACATAGTTATTTTTGTAAGTCACACAGATTACTAAACATTACCAAAGGTTACTTTTATTGTCCACTTTTCTTGACAAGTTCATTATTTGATTACAATTAATACAATTAGTAAAGTTAAACTGAATTCCTTGAAATATTAAACTATGAAATAAGAAAAAAACATAAACTTTCTTAAAGTTACTATTTATCATTAACTGTTCATATAAATTAAATAAAAAAGAAAAGATATTTTTATTATTAATACTAATTTTTTCTAAATAATTAATAATTATCTTGTTAAAACTTTTAATCAATTGATAACTTTTTTCATTTATAAAACTATTAAAACTTTTTATTTTTTTATATGTTATACATAAGTTTGAACAATCATAATTTTGATTAAAGATAAAAATTCAACAATCTAAAAGACTATATTTATTTAAATTGATTTTTATTTCTGGTAAAGAAACTATTTTAACACCATAATTTGATGTTAAAATGGTAACATTATTTATTGATTTAATGTAGTTAATGTTTAAAATCAAACCAGTATCAATATTAAACATATTTTAACTATAACCTAACTCTTTTAATTTTCTAGGATTATTTCTTCAATCAGGTATTACTTTTACAAAAGTTTTTAATATAATATGAGAATCAAAAATACTTTCTAAATCTGTTCTAGCTCTTATTCCAATTTCTTTAATCATACTACCTCCTTTACCAATAATAATTCCTTTTTGTGAGTCGCGTTCAACAACAATAACAGCATTAATATCAGTAATATTAGTATTTGGATTATAATTAATACTTTCAATTAATACTGCTACACTATAAGGAATTTCTTCTTCTGTTAAATTTAAAATTTTTTCACGAATAATTTCCTTAATTAAAGTATTATCTGAAACATCATCGTTATTTTCAATTAAATAATTCTTTTCACCAATTGGTAAATACTCATATAGTTTTTTCAATAATATATCTAAGTTCATTTCTTTTATAGCAGAAATTGGAATTATTTCTTTAAATGGTAATAAATCTTTTCACTCATTAATTTTATCCATTAATTTTTCTTTTGTTACTAAATCAACCTTAGTTAATAAAAGTAGAATAGTTGTATTTACCCTTTCTGATAATAATTTAATAATATGTTTATCGCTATTTCCAATGTATTCATTACATGGCGCTAATAAACAAATAATGTTAGTTTCTTTAGTGGCACGGTTAGCATCGCGATTCATCATTCGTCCAAGTTGGTTATTATGTTTATGAATGCCGGGAGTATCAAAAAATATGATTTGCATATCATCACTATTATAAATACCTTGAATTTGATTTCTGGTTGTTTGTGGTTTATTAGATACAATTGCCTTTTTTTCTTGAAGAATGGTATTTAATAAAGTTGATTTTCCAACATTACTTCTACCAATAAAACTAACAAAACCTGATTTAAAATTATTAGTCATAAATTAATTCCCTTTCAATGAACTTGGTTTAAACGCTAAAGGTAATAAGTCTTTTACTAATATTTTACAAATTATTTTAGTATCATTATTTTCATTTTTATTACTAATATAAACAGGGCATGTTTCTGGCATAATTTCAATCATAAATTGACGACACATACCACAAGGAGAACCAACCGTTTCACTATCAGTAATTAAAAATAGACTAATAATATCTTCTTTTTTATAACCTTGAGCAATAACTTGTGACAAAGCTGCTCTTTCAGCACAAATACCTACTGAGTATGCAGCATTTTCAACATTTACTCCTAACATTTCTTTACTATTTTTCAAAATTACTATTGCAGCAACTCTAAATAAAGAATAAGGCGCATAAGCATTTTTTTGTATTACTTTTGCTTTTTTCAATAATACTAATAAATCTATATCTTGTTCCATTATACCACTCCTTATTTTCTAGTAATACCAAGAATATTTAAAATTTCATCTTGTAAATCAAACATAACCTTTTCTTCTACACTATTTTGATGATCATATCCTAATGTATGAAGTAATCCATGAATAAAAAGAAATGATAATTCTCTAATTAAACTATGACCATATTCTTGTGCTTGCGCTACTGCCTTTGAATAACAAATATAAACATCGCCTAAATCTCTAATATCAATATTAATATTTGGAAAATCATCATCATTATTTCCAAATGATAAAACATCAGGAACATAATCTTTATGACGATACATTTTATTTAATTCAATACTAGTCTGTTCGTCATTAAAAATAACAGCAATACACCATGTAATTTTCTGTTTTAACTTAATAGCTACTGCATTTAAAATATTTTCTGATAAAATATTAAAATTTTTAATGTCATAGTTATGATCATTGTAAATATTTACAATATTAATTTTTGCTGGCATTTATCTACCTAACTTCTTTTTGATTAAATTATATCAATATTTACATTTATGTTGTAATATTATTTCAAATAAATGTTAACAAACTTTCTTTACCAATAATTATTAATACCATTTGATTTAAATATGTATTAGAATTAATGTTTTCTTCAATTAAAAGTTGATTATTATCATTTCATTTTGGAAAAAAAATTGTTAAGTAACATTTATTAATAGAGAAAAAAATAGTAATTTGATTAAAACTATTAAACTTTAAACATTCTTCTCTTTTAAAAT
>NZ_JALMUW010000034.1:0-11382 GCF_023846195.1 Spiroplasma endosymbiont of Lariophagus distinguendus | reverse complement strand
CATCATTTAATCAAGATATTTCAAAATGAATTGTAAATGATGTTACAAGCATGCGTTGTATGTTTGCTGGAGCAGTGGCATTTAATCAAGATATTTCGAAGTGAGATACTTCAAAAGTGGTGGATATGGGTTATATGTTTTATAAAGCTTCTTTATTTAATAAAGACTTATCAAAATGAAATGTAAATGAAGTATTATGACATGGATGATTTGCTAAAAATTCAGGGTTTGAAAATGATCCTAACAAATGACCCAAATTTAAAAATTAAAATTTTAAAATAATAAATATTTTTTTGTGCCATTTTATTTAATTAGTAAAGTCACTTGCTAATTAGCATTAGCAATATTTTTGCTTTTAGTTGTAATTTTAATTAGATAAAATTTAATATTATTGTAAAATTAAAATAAACAATAGAGGAGTCATAATTATGGCAAGTAAATTTTATGCAGTAAAAAAAGGTAGAGTCATTGGAATATTTGAAAACTGGAATGAATGTGAAACACAAATTAGAGGTTATGCTGGTGCTCAGTATAAAAAATTTGCAACTAAAAAAGAAGCTCAAGATTATTTAGATGATAAAATTCAAATAAAATCTGAAAATCAGTATAAATATGAAGTAATAGCATATACTGATGGTAGTTTTAAAGAAGAAATTAATCAATTTTCTTATGGACTTGTTTTCTTAAATAATGGCAAAAAAGATATATTTTATGAAAAATTTGATGATGAAAATTGAGCAAAATTAAGAAATGTTGCTGGAGAAATAATGGGTGCACAAAAGGCAATGCAGTTAGCTTTGGAAAATAATATAAAATCAATTTTAATTTGTCATGATTATGTTGGAATTAGTAAATGATGTACTGGTGAATGAAAAACTACTAAAGTAGAAACAAAGGCATATAAAGCATTTTATGATAAAATAGCAAAAGATGTTAATGTTTATTTTAAATGAGTTAAAGGTCATAGTGGTAATATATATAATGATGAAGCAGATGCTCTTGCTTGAAAAGCATTTAATTTAAAAAAAATGTCTAAACCAATAATTTAAATGTTAAAAAGGTGGTAAATAACATGATTAATAAAAAAATAATATTATCAACTTGTTTAGGAAATATTATTGGAGGTAGTTTGTTTACTCTTTCTGATCTATATCAAAAAAGAGAACAAAATATTCTTGAATTTGATATTACTTCAGCTATAACAGTGCTTTCAGGATGTTTTACTGGTGCTCTTTTTGGTTTTATTTCAGGTCTTTTTTGTTGTTTAAATGATGAAGAAGATAATGGTGATTATAGAGAATTTTTTGAAAGTCAACAAATCATTGATAACACTCATTCTTTTCAATCTTCAAACGAATTTGCGCCTTTATTGCAAGAATATATTCTTGAAATTAATGATGAACAATTCATTCCTAATAATAATGCAGATCTTGTTTTTAATCCTCGTTTAGTTTATTAAATATGGCACTTAGGCACTTAGGCACTTAGCCCTTTTTACTAGACCATTAATTTAAAAAACCTGAATGTATTCGAAAAACAATTGTGTTATATAATTAACACTAATTTTGACATGAAAGGATTTTTATTAATGGATAAAATTAAACAAATAGAATTATTTATTAGAAAATTAAATATTAATCAAAAAATTAAAATTATTGATCATTGCAAGAATCAATATTCGATTAGACATCTTTCTCAATATCTTCAATTAAACAGATCAACATATTACTTTTTAAAAAACAAACAAAAACCTATTAAAAAAGAAATAAATCACCTTGATCATTGTAACCATAAATATCAAAAATTATGCAAATTTTTAATTGAATTTCATTCTACAAGAAAAGGTAGAATTTATGGATATTTACGAATTTTTTCAGCATTTAAAGAATGATTAAAACAAGAAAAAAACATTCACTTAAATATAGAATTATCAACAAAACAAATGCGAAAAATTATGAAAGATCACAACATCCAAGGTTTAAAACAAACTAAAAATAATAATAGTAAAAATAAAAAGACTGCACATAAATGAATACCTACAATGGATAAAGTCAACAAAAATTATAAAATCACAACTTCTTCTAATCAAATTTGATCAATGGATACTAAACAAATCAATACTAAAGAAGGCTGATTATACCTTTTGGTAATTATTGATTTTTATTCAAATAATGTTGTTAGTTATAATACTGCTTCTAATAAATCATATAAAGATTTAATAAAACCTGCTCTTGAAAAAATAACACAACAATTTTCTTTAAAACAAATCAAAAGCGTTATTTTACATTCAGATAATGCTGCTGAATTTTATTGCCAAGACATATCCAACTGAACTATTGACAAACAAATAATCTTAAGCAAAAAGCAACCTTATGATATTGGCGGTAATGTTCTATCAGAAAACTGATTCTCACATTTATCTCAAGAATGATTACCCAAAGGTTCAAACCAATATTTAACAATCAATGAAGCTATAAATGATGTAAATCAATATGTTATGTTTTATAATTATGAAAGAATACATTCTAAATTTCTAAAACCACCAATTTTACAAATTAAAATTTAGAAAAAAAGTATGAAAGTGGTCCAGTAATTAGGGCCAACCACCCTTATTGATTTTTATTCAAATAATGTTGTTAGTTATAATACTGCTTCTAATAAATCATATAAAGATTTAATAAAACCTGCTCTTGAAAAAATAACACAACAATTTTCTTTAAAACAAATCAAAAGCGTTATTTTACATTCAGATAATGCTGCTGAATTTTATTGCCAAGACATATCCAACTGAACTATTGACAAACAAATAATCTTAAGCAAAAAGCAACCTTATGATATTGGCGGTAATGTTCTATCAGAAAACTGATTCTCACATTTATCTCAAGAATGATTACCCAAAGGTTCAAACCAATATTTAACAATCAATGAAGCTATAAATGATGTAAATCAATATGTTATGTTTTATAATTATGAAAGAATACATTCTAAATTTCTAAAACCACCAATTTTACAAATTAAAATTTAGAAAAAAAGTATGAAAGTGGTCCAGTAATTAGGGCCAACCACCCCCAAAGGTTCAAACCAATATTTAACAATCAATGAAGCTATAAATGATGTAAATCAATATGTTATGTTTTATAATTATGAAAGAATACATTCTAAATTTCTAAAACCACCAATTTTACAAATTAAAATTTAGAAAAAAAGTATGAAAGTGGTCCAGTAATTAGGGCCAACCACCAAAATTATGTTCGAAAAATATAAGAACCTGTTTGGAATCTTTTATAAAATAACGTAAAATGACTATATATTTTAAGATAAGGGGTATATATGCATAAAAATTATCCAAGTCATGTTACTAAAGAACAATTTGAGAACATAAGATCAATTTTAGAAAATAGCAAAAAGAAAACAAAACCAAGAAATTTAGATTTATATGAAGTATTTTGTGCAGTTTTATATGTATTAAAAAGTGGATGTCAATGAAGAATGTTACCAAAAAATTTTCCAAAATGACAAACTGTATATTATTATTTTCAAATTTGAAGTAAAAATAGTGATAAAGAACCTAGCACTTGACAAGTAATTTTAAAAAAAATTAGTTAGAAAAGTTCGTATCAATAATGGTAGAAAAGAACAAACTAGTTTTTGTATAATTGATTCACAAAGTGTTAAGAACACAGATACTGCTAAAAATAAAGGTTATGATGCTGGTAAAAAAATTTCAGGAATAAAGCGTCATATTGCTGTTGATTCTCAAGGCTTACCACATGCAATTTACATAACCACAGCAGAAAAAACAGATCGTAACAGTGCTATAATAATGATTGAAAATGAAAAAGAAAATTTATCTAAAGTTCAAAAAATACTAGTAGATGCTGGTTATACTGGTGAAAAATTTGCTTTTAAAATCAAAACAATCATAAATGCAAATGTTGAAGTTATCAAACGTAATGAATTACATTCTTTTGTATTATTGCCAAAAAGATGAGTTGTAGAACGAAGTTTTGCATGATTAGAAAAATGCAGAAGATTATGAAAAAATTGTGAAAGAAAATTAAATACTAGCTTACAAATGGTTGTTCTTTCCTTTATTTCAATTTTATTAAAAAGATCCTAAACAGGTTCTAAGACAAATTTATAATTCACAAAGTATAAAAACACAAATAAAAATATTATTAAAATCTCCTTTTATTTGATTGAATAAACAATTTCAAAAATATAAATATGAAGTAACGTTAAATCAATATCAAGCTCAATTAGAAAAATTAGAAAAAGAAATCCAAAAATTAGAAACAAATAAAGGAGGGCGAAATTTTTCTAATAAATTTTGAGTTATTATTAGTTGTGGTCGTTTTAATAATAGTAGAAGCAATGAAATTAAACAACAAAAAAAGGCAAAATTATATGAAATTAAACAAAAGATTTCTGGATTAAGAAATCAAGCAACTATGCAATCTCAATCTTCAACATCTAGACATGCTGTATCTTGAAATGAAATGGATCCTAATGGCTGTTTCAATGAAATTGGATATAACAATGATAGGGGATTTACTTCTTCGTTTTAATATATTAAATAATTGTAATAATAAAAAAGTGAATTAATAATTCACTTTTTTATTATTATATAATGTATTTTTTTCAGTTAATATTTTTAACTAAAATGTGTTTTTTTTATATTTCATCAAAAGAGGAGTTAATGACTTTACTTTTACATAACTTGGATAGATGGTTGATTTGAATCTGGATGATCTATCGGTTCGCTTTCATTTATTAAGTTTGAATTAAATGGTTGAAAATTAAATTGTTTTATTAATTTTTTAAAACTATAATTTTGTGCTTGTTGATTAGCAAATCTTTCTATTCCTTTTATACTATTGGTTGCTATTTCTTTTGCAATTGAAATTTTTGTTCAAAATCAATCAAAATAAGAAAAAGAAAAAGAAGTAAGAGTATTTTCAAGAATTACTGTCAATAGTGTTAGTGGAAGTGCTTTTTTAATATTTTCTAAATTTATTTCTTTTTCTTCGCCATAAAGACCAGTTAATATATTTTTAAAAATTGATACAAAAAGAAGCATACTAACAGTACTACCATATTTAATAATTTTTGAAAAGTTTTGATTTTTTAAATTTTGTCATAATTTTTCAATGCAAGGTTGAGCAATTTTATCAAAAATTAATTCTTCAATTAAAATACTAGTAAAAAAGATACTTATTCTTTCTATAAAAGAGATGAAGTTGAAATTTTCTTCACTAACATGTAAATATAAAAATTGATCTCAAATACTAATACCACCAATTACTAAAGAAAAAGATAAGTATTTTCATTTATTTTTTAAAGAAATAAGTTTGTAATTTAAATAAGATAAATTCATTACTATAACACCACTAATACCACTCATTAATACATCTCAAAAATTATGATAAAGATTTTCAGGTAACTTTTCTTTATGAAAATAATTTTTAGCTTCAAATAATAATACTGATCCGAAAGCAAAATTTAAAAAAATTGTATTAGGTAAACACATATATTTTGAACTTAAAAATTTTTTTAAAAAATTAGGTTTTTTTTTATTTATTGGTAAAAAAGTAGTTAAATCCAAGTCATTTAAATTATTATTGTATTCTCTTTCTTCTTCATTATTGTATATTTTATATTTTGTTTCAATTTTTTTATTTTCATTTAAATTTGATAATTCTAAAATAACTGCACCATCATTTAATATAATTTCTTTCATTAAATATAATTGATTATTAATATTTGTTATTTTTTCATTTAAAACATCACCTGTTATAAATTTCGTATTATATTCTCAATTACCATTAATATCTAATCTTTTTTGTGTTTTTCCACCATAACGATCATCAGTATCCCTTCAATCATTGCTAAAATTAACAATAGTATGTACTGAATCACCATCAAATAATAAATTGTTTAAATTATTATTGTATTCTCTTTCTTCTTCATTATTGTATATTTTATATTTTGTTTCAATTTTTTTATTTTCATTTAAATTTGATAATTCTAAAATAACTGCACCATCATTTAATATAATTTCTTTCATTAAATATAATTGATTATTAATATTTGTTATTTTTTCATTTAAAACATCACCTGTTATAAATTTCGTATTATATTCTCAATTACCATTAATATCTAATCTTTTTTGTGTTTTTCCACCATAACGATCATCAGTATCCCTTCAATCATTGCTAAAATTAACAATAGTATGTACTGAATCACCATCAAATAATAAATTGTTTAAATTATTATTTTCTCTTGCATTTGTTATTTGAACATCATTTAAAGTTATAATACTTTCAGTACTAGATGAATCATTATGATTTATTGATATATGTGAATTATTAATTCCATTATAATTAATATGTGCACTTGTTTCTAATAAAGGTAATTTTTCTGTATTAATCATTTTTTCATCCCTTTCAAAATAAAAAAACCATTTACTTTAAAATGAAAGTAAATGGATTAAAAAACTTATATTAATTTTTATATTTATTATAAAGAAATAAAACGTATTTCACAATATATTTTTATCTAGTATTTTAAATAAAGTTTATTTAATTTATTTTTTATTAAAAATATAATTGAATATAAACTAAAAAGCAAAAAATATGGAAAAAAATAAAAAAGTAAAACTATTAAAGATGATATCATAAAGAAATATAATCAAAATAAATATAAAATAATGATAAAAAATCAGAAAAAAAGTTTTAGACAAAGTAGTTTAAATATTAAAAATAATTTAATTATTAGATTCTTTAATATCATTAAACAATTATCACAGTGAATTCAATTATCATCATAGGCAGTTTGATTTGCTTGTATTTTAATTAAAAATTATTAACGATCATCACCATTATTAATAGTACCTTTAACAATAACATAATCACATTTTGTTAATGCAGATAAATCTTTACCACCAGCATAAGAAATAGCAGATTGTAAATCTTCTTCCATTTCTTTATAAGTATCAGCAATTGAACCTTTATATGGAACAAGTATTTTTTTACCTTCAATATTTTTCGCTTCCGCTTTGTTAAAAATACTTGCTGATCCAAAATATTCTTTGTAAGATTGACCATTTATTGTAACAATTTTGCCAGGTGATTCATCATAACCCGCTAAAATACTTCCTGCCATAATCATAGTGGCACCAAAAGCTATTGCTTTAGCAATATCACCATTACATCTAATACCACCATCTGCAATTAATGGTTTAGTGGTGCTATTGGCAACATCTTGTAAAGCATTTAATTGTCAACCACCTGTACCAAATCCAGTTTTTAGTTTAGTAATACAAGCTTTTCCTGGGCCAACACCAAATTTAATTGCATCAGCGCCTCATTTTTCTAAATCTTTAACAGCGGTTTTTGTCATAACGTTACCAGCAATAATAAAAGGTTTAGTATTTGTTTTAGCAAAAGTAGTTTTTATAAATTTAATCATTTCTTCCATAGCATTACTATGACCATGTGCAATATCAATAGTAATAAATTCTGGAATTAGATTCAGTTTGATTAATTGTTCAAGTAACTCTTTATCCTCTTTTTTAACACCAATGCTAATTGAAGCATATAACTTTTGTTCATGCATACTTTTAATAAATTTAATTTGATCGATATTAAAACGGTGCATTACATAAAAGTAATTATTTTTAGCCAATCAAATACATAATTCTTGGTTAATGACAGCACTCATATTTGCCGGAATAATTGGAATTTTAAAAGTAAAACCATTTAGTTTAACACTGGTATCACATTCTTTTCGTGATTTAACTATTCCTTTATTTGCAATTAGATTTATATCTTCAAAATCAAATTTCACATTCATTTTTTATTTATTCTCCTTAGTCTTTACTAATTGTAATAGTCAAAATATGTACATATTATTTTATAACGTTTTAAATAAAATGCTAAAGGACTAAAACACCATTAGTATTATATATTATTTTTTTGCAATTTAATTATCTTTATTATTAATTAAGTCTGATAATTGGTTAATCATTTTCTTTAAATTAGTAATTAATGGGTTATAAACATCAATTTGTGTTAAATCAACACCCGCATCTTTTAAAATATCTAATGGATATTTGCTGCCACCGGCTTTTAAAAAGTTAAGTAAATTTTCTTTTTTGCCATTTTTAACATCTTCATAAAGTTTATAAGAAACGGTAATTGAAGTAGCATATTTATAAACATAATAAGGTGAGTGGAAAAAATGAAGAATTCGTGGTCATGAGTATCCTTTTGCTTTTTCTTCGTATTTATCTAATGCTTTTTGTCCATATTTATTAGCTGTATTTTCAAATAAATCAGCCAAAATATCGGCGTTTAATGGCACTTCTTTTTCTACTAATTTATGTGCTTCTCATTCAAATTCAGCAAATTGAATTTGACGAAAAAAAGTACCAATTACAGTTTCAATATGAGTTTGTAGTAAGTAAATGCGTTCTTGATTATTTGACGCTTTATTATATAAATAATCAAAGGCTAGATGTTCATTAACTGTTGAAGCAACTTCAGCTAAAATAATTGGATAGTCAGCATTTGGATATTTTTGATATTTTTCTGAAAATAGGGTGTGAACAGAATGACCTAATTCATGAGCTAGTGTATTAAGTGAATTAATAGTATCATCTCAATTCATTAAAATAATGGGTTCTACGCCATTACCACCTGTTGAATAAGCACCAGTTCGTTTATTTGTGTCTTCATAATAGTCAATTCTACCTGGTAATAATGCTAAGTTTAACTGCTCTAAATATTCATCACCTAAGATACTTAAAATTTCTTTGACTGAATTAATACCTTCTTCAACACTGAATTTTTTAGTTGGTATTGTTGTCATTTTTAAACTAGTATCGGTACTATAAAATTTTTTAAATTTAAAAAATTTACGTTTTAAATTATAAAATTCTTCTACTAAAATAGCGTGTTTCTGTCCTGTTTTTATTAAATTTTCATATAGTATTAATGGTACATCATCACTTAATAAACTATATTCTAAAGTAGTTAAATGTTTTTTATTATCTTTTTCTTTATCGTTGTTACGAATTTTTATTTCTTCAACAGCTACTTCTAAAATGCTTTCATAAACTTGTGCTAATGAATGTTTTTTATTTTTAATATCTTCATAAAATTTTTTTGAAATATCAATTCTTAATTGTTGATCTTTTACTGGATTACTATTTTCTAAAATGTCTAAATATAAAGTTTGTGTTAATTCTTGTTCTTTATTTTGATAATTAAACATTGTTTTTTGTTTATCAGCATAAACCAAACTATCATATAAACCACCAGCAGCACTTCTTGATTTGCTAACTTTGCTTAGTAAAGTTTCATCGTGCTCACTTAAAATAAATTTTTCAAATTTAAAAAAAACTTCCATATCATGTTTATATATCATTAATGAGGGGTCATTATTAATTCAGTTTTTAATAGTTTGTAAACCAATAGTTTTGATTTCTGGTTCAATTCATGCTAACTTTTCCGATAACTTACTTTGTTGAGTCGCAAATAAACTAGATAATTGTTGCAATTCTAAGTTAGTTTGATCTAAATCTCCATAATGTAAATATTGCACAACTTTAGAGCCTAACATTGATATTTCTTTGCTAATTGCTAAATATTTTTTAAAGTTATCAATATTATTTAATTTTCCTTTAAAAGTTAAAAGTTGATTGGCAAATTTATCAAACTCAGGTAAAGCTTTTTTTCAAGATTCATTATTAATAAATAAATGCTTAAAATCTCAGCAGTACTTTTTTTTATCTTTTTCATTTAATTCAGAACGCTTCATAGTTTTTGCTCCATTCTATGGTAATATTACAATACAATAATAATACAATAATATTGTTTAACTTATCTATTTTTGTTGTAATTTTCGAAAATATTAATTCAGATATATTGTAATTATTTTAATATTACCATTTAGGAGTGAAAATATGGATAAAAATATTCTACTTAATGTTAGTAGTAAACTTGAATTAAAATTAAAATTAACAGCGGTATTTGCTGATAAAGTTCCTCATGAATTGATTGCTAAAGAAAAAAATAAATTAACATTAATTTCTGAAGATAAAACTTATTACCTATATTTAGGTGATAGTAAAGGCTTAACTCGTAATGATGTTTATAATTTTTTTGTAAATTTTAGTAGTAATAATAGTCAAGATTTGGATATTGATGTCAAATCTTTTGTTACGAGTAATTTAGATGAAAGTATACTTTTACAAACTATATATGAAGCATTATGATTCGGTACTTTTAAAGAATATACTTTAAAAAGTAAAAACAATGAAGAAAAAAAAGTTAAATATAATGTTGTTTCAACAGCAAAATTCCCTAACTATACTTCACAACAACAAATCGAAATTCAAGGAGAAAGTATTAATTTAGCACGTAATTTGCAAGATATGCCACCTAATTTGTTATATCCCGAAGTTTTTGCAAAAAAAATTCAAGATGCAGCAAAAGGTATTAAAAATTTATCAATAAAGGTTTTAGGGCAAAAAGAAATAACAGAACTAAATATGAATTTATTATTAGCAGTTAATGCTGGAAGTAATTTTGATGCTCGTGTTGTTGTTTTAGAATATAAAGGTGATCCACAGCATGCCGATGATATTTTAGGATTAGTTGGTAAAGGAATTACTTTTGATAGTGGTGGTTATTCACTAAAACCTTCTTCAGCAATGAAAGGTATGAAATTTGATATGTCGGGTGCAGCTAGTGTATGTAATGCTGCCATTGCTGCTGCTAAATTACAATTAAAAATAAACTTTGTAGCTGTTGCTTGTTTAACAGAAAATAAGATTGGTAGTCATGCTACTTTAGTAGAAACAGTCTTTACTTCAATGAATGGTAAAACTGTAGAAATTAATAATACCGATGCCGAAGGAAGGTTGGTATTAGCAGATGGTATGACATATGCTTTACGTAAAGGAAAAGCAAATCGTATTATTGAATTATCAACTTTAACTGGTGCAATGCTAGTTGCATTAGGTAGTTATATGACTGGTGCTTTTGCTACTGATGATAAATTATTTAATGATTTTGATTTATCATCACAACAAACTAATGAAGAAATTTGAAGAATGCCAATTCATCAACAAAATATTTTAAATATGCGTTCATCTAAAATAGCTGATTTAAGTAATCTTTCTAAAGATCCATATGGTGGTTCATCAAATGCTGCTGCATTTTTAAAAGAATTTAGCGAAGATAAACCATTTTTACATTTAGATATTGCGGGAACTGCTTATAAAAATGATCGTGGTATGGGTGTATTAGTTAAAACATTAGTTCAATATATGAAAAATTATAGTACAAGTAAATAAAGTTATAAAAAGGAATAATC
>NZ_JALMUW010000033.1:0-11686 GCF_023846195.1 Spiroplasma endosymbiont of Lariophagus distinguendus | reverse complement strand
TTGAAGTTATCAAACGTAATGAATTTATATAGTATATTTTATTTGAAATACAATAAAAACTATTTCATTTTTGTAGAAAATAAATATTAGTAAATAGTTTAATAACATTGATTGATAATTAACAAAATATTTAAAATATAATTTAATCAATAAGTAAACATTGCAACTTGTTAAATGATTATGATATTATGGTTTTATGATTACTTTACCTGAACATATTAAAGGAGAAAAACATGAGTTATAATCACCAACAAATAGAAAAAAAATGACAGCAGTATTGATTAAAAAATGAAACTTTTAAAACAAATATTGATGATAATAAAAAACCAAAATCATATATTCTTGATATGTTCCCTTATCCTTCAGGATCAGGTTTACATGTTGGCCATCCTAAAGGTTATTGTGCTACTGATGTTATTTCACGAGTTAAAATAATGAATGGTTTTAATGTTTTGCATCCAATTGGTTGAGATGCTTTTGGTTTACCAGCTGAACAATATGCCTTAAATACAGGTAATAATCCAGAAACATTTACTAAACAAAACATTAATAATTTTCGTAAACAATTACAAAGTATTGGTCTAAGTTTTGATTATAATAAAGAAGTTAATACTACAGATCCTCAATATTATAAGTGAACACAATGAATTTTCATTAAACTTTATGAACAAGGGTTAGCTGAAATTAAAGATGTTGAAGTTAATTTTTGTGAACAGTTAGGAACTGTTTTAGCTAATGAAGAAATAATTAACATTAATGGTCATATGGTTTCTGAACGTGGTAATTTCCCAGTTATTAAAAAACCAATGCGTCAGTGGGTTTTAAAAATTACTAAGTATGCTGAAAAATTATTAAAAGGATTAGATGATTTAGACTGACCAAATAGTGTTAAGGAATTACAACGTAATTGAATTGGTAAAAGTCTTGGAACACTAGTTGATTTTATAGTTGAAAATAATAAATGTAAGGTTTCTATTTTTACTTCAAGGGTTGATACTATTTTTGGTGTTTCATTTTTAGTACTTGCCCCTGAACATCCATTAATTCATGATTTAACAACTAGTGAATATTCGCAAGCAGTTACTCAATACTGTTTAGCTGTTAAAACTAAAACAGATTTAATGCGTCAAGGAGATGATACTTTAAAATCTGGTGTTTTTACTGGAAGTTATGCTATTCATCCTTTTACTAAAAGTAAATTACCAATTTGAGTTGGTGATTATGTTTTAAATCATTATGGGACAGGAGCAATTATGGGTGTTCCTGCACATGATAGTCGTGATTTTATTTTTGCTAAAAATAAAAAGTTACCAATCAATTTTATTATGAAAACTAATAATAAAAATGAACCATTTTTGGGTACTAGTGAATATATTAACTCTGATTTTATTAATGGTAAGGATTTAGAAACAGCTACTAATTTAATTGTTAAAAAATTACTAACTTTAAAACAAGGAAAAGTACATACTGCATATAAGTTACGAGATTGACTTTTTTCTCGTCAACGTTATTGAGGTGAACCTTTTCCGATAATTTATTGAGAAGATGGTACAATATCAACAGTAGATGAACAACAATTACCAGTATTATTACCAAAAATGACTAATATTAAGCCATCTAATTCGGGGAATGCACCTTTAACTAATGCACCAAATTCCTGATTACATGTAACTAGAAAAGATGGTGTAAAAGGAAAAAGAGAAATTAATACAATGCCACAATGAGCAGGTAGTTGTTGATATTATTTAGCATATATTTTAAAAAATGATGATGGTACTTATTGTGATTTTAATAGTGCTATTGCGCAAAAACGTTTTAACTATTGATTACCGGTTGATTTATATATTGGTGGTCAAGAACATGCTGTTTTACATTTATTGTATGCTCGTTTCTGACATTTAGTGCTATATGATTTAAAGTTAGTTAATGTTAAAGAGCCATTTTTAAAATTGGTAAATCAGGGTATGATTCTTGGTGAAAATAATGAAAAAATGTCTAAATCACGCGGTAATGTTGTTAATCCAGATGATATTATTAATGAATATGGTGCTGATACTTTGCGAATATATGAAATGTTTATGGGGCCATTAACAGCATCTTTACCGTGATTAAATAGTGGTTTGGTTGGTTGTTATAAGTTTTTAATGCGTATTTATCGTCTTGTTAATAAAGATGAGTATAAAATAAAAATTACTACTAAGAATGATAAATCATTAGATACAATTTATCATCAAACTGTAAAAAAAGTAACTAATGATATTAATGATTTAAATTTTAATACTGCTATTGCACAACTTATGATTTTTATCAATGCTTGTTATAAAGCACCAACTATTTATCAACAATATTTAGTTAATTTTTTAAAATTATTAAATCCATTTGCTCCACATATTGCTGAAGAATTATGATTTCAATTTGGTAATAAAGAAAGTATTAATAAAAGTCAGTTTCCAAGTTATGATGAAAAATTTTTGATTACTAGTGAAGTTACTATTGCTATTCAGATTAATGGTAAAACGAAAATAACTTTAGTAGTAAAAGAAAATTTAAATAATCAAGAACTTTTAAAAGTAGTTAATAATGAAGAAAAAGTAAAACATTGATTGCAAGATAAAACAATTATTAAGACAATTTGTATACCAAATAAGATTGTTAATTTTGTTGTTAAGTAAAGGAGGAATAATGAAAGTTGCTATTATTTTTGCAGCAGGAATTGGCAGTAGATTACAACCTATCTCAAATAATGTTCATAAATCGTTAATTAAATTTAAAGGTTTAACTTTAATTGAACATATAATTAATCATTTAATTGAAATACATGATTTAAAAAAAATTATTGTCATTACTGGTCATTTAAAAGATGAATTTAATTTTCTTACTCATAAATATTCAAAATTAATCTTAATAAATAATCAACATTTCCTTGATTATAATAGTGGTTATGCTTTGACATTAGTATCATCATATTTTAATGGTCAAGATGATATTTTTATTATTTCTGGTGATATGATTAGTATAAAAAATATTTTTTTAAATAATTTTTCAACTAATATGATGGCCGCTATTAAGCGTGATCATGATAATATCAAAGAAGATTGAAGTTATAAATTAAACAAGAATGGTAATATTATTGATATTATTAAAAGTAAAAAAAAGGATAGTTTCTTGGCGGGAGAATGAAGTTATATTACTAAAAAATGAGCAAAAGTTCTTGGTGAAGATTTAATAAATCCACAACAAGAACTTGTATTGCAAACAACAATGGTTGGTAAATATTTAATTAGTAATAGTATTAAACATAATTTTGAATTAAAACCTTATGTTTTATCATTTGATTGTCATTGGGATGTTGATAATATTATTGATTTAGAACGAACTAATAAATATTTTAAATAATTTAAGTAGTTAATTTTTTTCCAGAAGTTGTTGTTGAAACTACTGGAATTTCTTCATGATTACAACTATGTGCAACATTTTGGAATGGATTAGTAGTATTACCATTTAATTTTAGTGCTTCTGCTGTTGTTTCTGCTACTGATTCATTTTCTGGATCTAGTGCATCTACTTCTTTAAAACTAACTTGTCCATTACTATTTGTAGAAACATTATTTTTTTGATTAACATTATCTTTATTTTTAATAATATTAACTGATTGATTTAGTTTAGGCTTTTTAGTTCGATTATTAAATAGTGAAACTAAAAGTTTTTTTAATCATATGTATGGAAAAAAAGAAATATAAGCGACATCTTTTGCAAATTTTACAATTCAATTTCTACTACCACCACCAGAAGAAGAAGTTGCTTTTTCTTTTTTATTTTTTTCACCTTGTAATTTATCAAAAATTTCTTTACTTGGTTGTTGCTGTTGTTGTGCTGACATAATTTTCACATCCTTTTTTATTTAAAAATAATTAGGTTCCACTTATCTAATAAAAAAGAATAAGTCGAACCTAATGGTCTTTAATAATTTAGTTTATTATGATGTTAGTATAACATATTTTCAATTTTTAAGCACAATAATTAAAAAAATAACATACTTACTTTTGAGGGTGGTTGGCCCTAATTACTGGACCACTTTCATACTTTTTTTCTAAATTTTAATTTGTAAAATTGGTGGTTTTAGAAATTTAGAATGTATTCTTTCATAATTATAAAACATAACATATTGATTTACATCATTTATAGCTTCATTGATTGTTACAATATTGTTTGAACCTTTGCAATCATTCTGAGATAAATGAGAATCAGTTTTCTGATAGAACATTACCGCCAATATCATAAGGCTGTTTTTGCTTAAGATTATTTGTTTGTCAATAGTTCAGTTGGATATGTCTTGGCAATAAAATTCAGCAGCATTATCTGAATGTAAAATAACGCTTTTGATTTGTTTTAAAGAAAATTGTTGTGTTATTTTTCAAGAGCAGGTTTTATTAAATCTTTATATGATTTATTAGAAGCAGTATTATAATCCAATAAACATTATTTGAATAAAAATCAATAATTACCAAAAGGTATAATCAGCCTTCTTTAGTATTGATTTGTTTAAAATCCATTGATCAAATTCTGATTAGAAGAAGTTGTAATTTTATAATTCTTTGTTGACTTTATCCATTGTAGGTATTCACTTATGTGCAGTCTTATTTTTACTAGCTGGCTATTTTTAGTTTGTTTTAAACCTTGATGTTGTGGATCTTCAGTAATTTTCGCATTTGTTTTGTTGATAATCTCTATATTTAAGTGAATGCTTTTGTTTTAATCATTCTTTAAATGCTGAAAAATTCGTAAATATCCATACCCTAATCTTTCTAGAATGAAATTCAATTAAAATTTGCATAATTTGATATTTATGGTTACAATGACTGGCGCGTGATTTATTTCTTTTTAATAGGTTTTTGTTTGTTTTTAAAAGTAATATGTTGGATCTGTTTAATTGAAGATATTGAGAAAGATGTCTAATCGAATATTGATTCTTGCAATGATCAATAATTTTAATTTTTTGATTAATATTTAATTTTCTAATAAATAATTCTATTTGTTTAATTTTATCCATTAATAAAAATCCTTTCATGTCAAAATTAGTGTTAATTATATAACACAATTGTTTTTCGAATACATTCAGGTTTTTTAAATTAATGGTCTAGTAAAAAGGGCTAAGTGCCTAAGTGCCAAGTGCCACCCATCCAACAACTAATTTATCTTGAAGCAGATCAAGTAATTAAACAAATTAGACATTTAAGTTATGAACAATTTTCTAATGAAGTAAAAAATGATGAAAGTTTTATTAAATTAGAAGAATGAACATCTAGAATAAAGTAGACACAGAATTGTAACTTGTGGCAAAACATGCATACATAAACAATATTCTTTATATAATGACTATCAAAAGAAGAAAAGTTAAAAATAATAAAAATAAGTAAAATTAAAACAATTGATAAAACCGCATTAGAGTATGGTATTGGTCGATCATCAATAAAAGAATGAATTAAAGCATATAAATTATTAGGGGTGAAAAAGGTTTAGAATATGGCAATGGAATTGTGCTAAAAAAACCAAAGAACAGGTCGACCTAAATCTTTTAAATTTTAATGAAATGACAAAACAAGAATTAATTGAATATATTGAGGCAATGAACGATATAAAAGATGAAAACTGACAAAAAGAAGAAATATTTGTGATTTTCTCATTGAAAAAAATATGATTGTTATTTATGTTGATTATTAAATGTTTCAAAACTTTGTGATATTAAGTGGTAATTAAGAATGAATGAATGAATTTAATAAATGAGATACATTTTGTTAATATAATTAAAAAATATACAATTTCAAGAAATTTATGGTTATAAAAATGATAACTTTGAATTAACAAAATTTATAATTTAAAATTAAAATTTCATATTGTATATAGATATACAGAAAAATATGGAGTTTAAAATAAGGTTCGCATAAAAAAAAATTGATTATAGAACTAAACTATGAAGTTTAAAATATGATAATTTATTAAAATTCGCATTTTTTCAACTACTTAATTTAAATCAAAAATTAGGTACTGATATAACTTATTTATTAACTAATGTAAAACATATTATTTACTGAATTGTTAAAGATTTTCATAATGTATGAAATATTAGATTATAAAATGGGTGCAAGTTTATACATACTTGTTGTCCAAAACATCCAAAGCTTTGAGTTAATGCTCAAAAAACCTACTTCATGAATTTTATTGAATCAGATCAAGGATTTCACTATACAAACTCTTATAAAATTTTATGTGATGAATTAAAAATAAAAATTTCAATGTCTAGAAGAGGTAATTCCTGTGATAATGGTGCTACTGAAACTTGATTTGGAACAATGAAAACAGAATTTCTATATCAAATTCCAAGAAAAAATAGAACTATTGAATGAATACAAGACAACTTACCTAAATATATTTACTTTTATAATAATTATCGACCTCAAATAAAATTAAAAGGAATGAGTCCAATCGAATATCGATTAGCTCATTCCAAACCAACAAATAATTACTTCATACCTATAAATTTAACACTTACAAACGCTATTTTATAAAATTTAATAAATGGTTACTTTTATTGTCCACTTTTCTTGACAAGTTCAGAAAATAAGGATACAACTATTATTAGAATACCATTTTTTGATTTCATTAATAACCTTAATGAGAAACAAAAAGAAGAATAAGTATATAAAATAAAAAGTAAGAAGTTTATGAAAAGTATTAAAAGGGATAATATTTAGAAGTTGCTTGGGCTGGCATTGTATTTTTTAAGTAGTTTAGTGGTTACTCCATTAGTGTTCCTGTTA
This sequence comes from Spiroplasma endosymbiont of Lariophagus distinguendus, assembly GCF_023846195.1. Lineage (NCBI taxonomy): Bacteria > Bacillati > Mycoplasmatota > Mollicutes > Entomoplasmatales > Spiroplasmataceae > Spiroplasma > Spiroplasma endosymbiont of Lariophagus distinguendus. Next base: position 4,868 of record NZ_JALMUW010000033.1, on the reverse strand, counting down.
AAGCAACTTTTTATGCAACTGTCAATATGTGCTTTAATTTCTGAGCTATTGTTGGTGGAGTTGTTAATAGGATGAGAAAAGTAGAAGAAAAATAAAAATTTTTTTGCCTAATTGAAAATCAAAATGAAATAAATATAGAAAATAAATCCAAGAAGAATTATTTTAGTTTCACTCTCCAGAAGCAAAACAATAAAGAATTTTGAATAGTTTTCAACAAATTTGAAATAATAATAAAATAAAAATTTTATGGATATGCAAAATGAATCTTAAGTCAAAGATTTGAAGAAAATAAAAGAGAATTAAACAGCAAAATTTGGAAAATATTTATAAAAGAAAAGATGAATTACAAGAACAAGTAGAAGCAGCAAAAAAGATTTTATGCAGAGCAAAATGGAGCAACATGAAAATAAATTAGAAATGATTACTTTGTGGCAAGTGAAATTAATAAAGAAAATCAAAAACCTCAACTGATGAACACGATTTAAGAATCTTTTGAGAGCACAGTTGTTGCTTTTACCAATGAAATAGAAGAAATTTGAAAAATAATAAAAAAAGTGATAATCTTGTGAGAGAAGATGTTAGAACCTGTTTAGGATCTTTTTAATAAAATTGAAATAAAGGAAAGAACAACCATTTGTAAGCTAGTATTTAATTTTCTTTCACAATTTTTTCATAATCTTCTGCATTTTTCTAATCATGCAAAACTTCGTTCTACAACTCATCTTTTGGCAATAATACAAAAGAAATGTAACGTCATGTTTGATAACTCTAACATTTGCATTTATGATTGTTTTGATTTTAAAAGCAAATTTTCGTACCACAGTATAACCAGCATCTACTAGTATTTTTGAACTTTAGATAAATTTTCTTTTCATTTCAATCATTATTATAGCACTGTTACGATCTGTTTTTTCTGCTGTGGTTATGTAAATTGCATGTGGTAAGCCTTGAGAATCAACAGCAATATGACGCTTTATTCCTGAAATTTTTTTACCAGCATCATAACCTTTATTTTTAGCAGTATCTGTGTTCTTAACACTTTGTGAATCAATTATACAAAAACTAGTTTGTTCTTTTCTACCATTATTGATACGAACTTTTCTAACTAATTTTTTAAAATTACTTGTCATGCTAGGTTCTTTATCACTATTTTTACTTCAAATTTGAAAATACACATACAGTTTGTCATTTTGGAAAATTTTTTGGTAACATTCTTCATTGACATCCACTTTTTAATACATATAAAACTGCACAAAATACTTCATATAAATCTAAATTTCTTGGTTTTGTTTTCTTTTTGCTATTTTCTAAAATTGATCTTATGTTCTCAAATTGTTCTTTAGTAACATGACTTGGATAATTTTTATGCATATATACCCCTTATCTTAAAATATATAGTCATTTTACGTTATTTTATAAAAGATTCCAAACAGGTTCTTAGAGAAAAGTCACCAAGTAGAAAGATGAGACAAATATCTTTATAATCTAAAAAGGAGATAAAGTTATGAATAAAGAAGAAAAGAAAAGTAGAAAAAGAACTTTAATAAATCAGCTAAACGAAGAGTTGCAAATATGGAAAAAAAAGATTAACACGCGAAGACAGAAAAAAGTAGAAAAGAAAATCTGAAAAACAAAATAAGACTTCAAAAAGTCGTAGTTGATTTTCAAAATAAATAGTTTTTTAAAAGTCTACTGATAAATACAAAAAAGTTAGGTAATACTTAGGCTTTTCTCCCTTTATGTACTATTTTTAAATTTTATCACATAAATGCTGAGAAAAGCCTATCTACGGACTTCTCCCCACATTTTTAAATCAAACATAGCATTACAATTTCAAAACTAGGTATCTTATTGAATTTATATGCAGCTTCTTTTGCATATAAATGAACATGATGTTTTGCAACTTTGATATGTGTTTTAAATGTTCTTCTTATATGTTTTCAAACTGATTCAATTTGGTTGGTATTTACACCAGGCTTTGAAACATACTATCTTGATGATTGACTGTTTCATGCTTAGTGAAAACCGATTTAAAATCGCAATATCCTTTCTTCAAAAATCAGTATGTACATGACACTTTGAAGAAATGTGGTTTCGTAAACTGCAGCATTTTACTTTGCATTTTTCAATACTTTCTCACAATTAATTTATTGGTTGTTTTTCATAAATACAACAATCAAGGTTTTATTCACCAAGGATCTTCCTTGTTTTTAAAAACCCATATGTGAAAGATATTTCATCCATTTGCACTATGCCCCTCAACAATAAATTGTGATTCTTGTTTGCGAATATGTTCTGGATTTTATGACCCATTCTTCAAGCAGTTTCAGTTACCCTCAATTCTTTTGCAACATCAGTTGATGAATTCCATGTTTGGTGTTTATTCATCTAAAGATGAGATAAAACCAAGATTTCAAAGGTATTGTGACTTGTAAAAATGGTGCCATGAAGAATACTAAATGTTTGATGACATTTCAAACATCTTGTATTCTTCTTAAAATCAGAAGTATTCAAATTTGTTCAGCCACACCTGATACATTTATTTTCCTTCAAACTTACTATATATTTCAAACAATCTTGTTCTGTTTGAAAAGTATTGTTGAACTCATTCAATTTCATTGTTTCCTCCACAAGTACATGTGGGGAGAAGTCCGAATACTTATTTTAAAAATATTACCTAACTTTTTTTATGTTAAAGTTTTAATAAATTTTAGAACTTCATCATAGTTTGGTTCTAATGTTACTTCTTTAACAATTTGTAAATATATAACTTTATTATTTTTATCAACAATGATAATAGTACGTGCTAATAATTGGATTTCATCAATTAATAAATTAGTAGTATTACTAAAATTATTTTCATTATTACGATAATCACTTCAAATATGAAAATTATTATTCATTTTTAGTTTTTCACAAAAGCGACTTTGAGCAAATGGTAAATCTTTGGAAATAGTAATGATAACTAAATCTTTTAATTTAGTAGCCTCTTTATTAAAGTGTATAGTTTGTAAAGCACAAGTTTTAGTATCAATGCTTGGTACACTAGAAATAATCTTAAATTTATTAGTGAATTGTTCTAAATTCATATTATCCATTGTTTTATTAACTGCAGAAAATGATAAAGTATCTCCAACTTTGATTATTTCATTTTTAATATGAACGGGTTTACCTTTAATTGTTAATTGCAACATAATATTTTTTTCTCCCTTTTTATCAAATGTATTTATAATATTATTATAACTAAATTTATTAAAGATAATCTATTAAGGAGTAACAAAGTGTTAAAAATTTTAAATAAATTTAAAATTGCTATTCAAGAATTTAAAATGGTTTTTAAAGCAGTGGGGACTAAACACATTTATAAAAATAAAAGAACAATTATTAAAAGTATTGCACTATGTTTTATTCCATTTTTATATGCTTTTATTGCTTTATGAGCTTTTTTTAATCCATTGGGAAATATTAATCGTTTACCAATTGCTTTAGTTAATAACGATAGTTCTGCAGTAGGAATTAATCGTGTTATTAATCGACATAATTTAAATTTGGATAATGAAAATCCTAATAGTAGTGGTGCTTATGAATTTAAAATTAATGATTTACAAATTAACAATGAGAAAAAAACATTTACTGTTTATTATTATGATGATTGAAAAAGTTATTATCAACATCAAAATGACAAAACTTTTTTAACTGAAATTATTATTGATAGTTGTTTTACTAAGGATTTTAATGATTTTTTTAAACAAGCTTTTAAAGTAGTTATTGATAATATTAAAACTCCAGAAAGAATTTGGAATCTTATTAATCAAATTACTATTAGACCAAAAATTAGTTTACAAGCTTCATATAAAGTTAGTCCGATTTTAGGTGAAATTAATGATTTTGCTTTAAATGCATTAAAAGATAATATTTTTAGTAAGTTTTTACCTGTTGTTATTAGTGATCAAGTATTTGATTATTGAGATAAAGATGCTTCTGATTCAGGTTATCACCATTTACAACCAATTTTAAAAGAAATTTATGGTATTCTTTCAATTGTTGTTCCTGGTTTAGGTCCTCATGCCGAACAATTTAATGATAATATTGATAGTGTAACAAGAAACGAAGAGATTAAACATATTAAAGTTTTAGAACATGATTATTGAATGAATCATACTTTATTGGTACCTATTAACTTTATTAATTTTAATATTAATATTGAAGGTCAAGATAAATCTCCTTATGGATTTGGTTTGGGTCCATATTTCATGTGTATTGGAATGTGAGTAGGTACTTTATTATTAACTTTTACTTTTATTAGAAATAAAGATATTCCAAAAACTAAATTTTGATCAAACTATTTAGCTAAATCAGCATGAATGATTATTTTTGGTTTAATTCAGTCAACAATTTTAGTAACTTCATTATTACTATTATTTAATAATATTGATTTATGACAACGATTTTGACAAATGTTTTTATACATGTGATTAATAGCAATTATTTTTGATTTGGTTGTTCAATCAATTGCTCACATGTTTCGTAATCATGATTTGGGTAGATTTTTAATTGTTATTCTTTTAATACTACAACTTTCTTCATCAAGTGGTACTTTTCCTGTTGAATTAGAACCCAAGTTTTTTCAAGTAATGTATAATTTTTTACCATTTAGTTATGCAATAAAAGGATTAAGAGAAATTCTTATTAATCCTAATCCAATGACTATTTTATGAAGTATTGGTTGTTTATTAATATTTATTATTATTTTAGTACCATTATCGTTGTTACTTAATTGATGACATGATCATAAAGATGCAAAAAATGAAGTTGGAAATAAAAAAATAAATTAGTTGTTAATAATTCTTCATCATTAAAAAATAAGG
>NZ_JALMUW010000032.1:0-11744 GCF_023846195.1 Spiroplasma endosymbiont of Lariophagus distinguendus | reverse complement strand
TAATATATTCATCATTTCTATATTATTTTAGAAAAAGTAATAAATAAAGTTTAATATAATTTTTGCTAAAAGTTTTTAAAAAAGAATAACTTTAATATGTGTAGAAATATATGATATATTCATATAGTTTAAAGATAATTTTATGATGATTGTTAGTTGTTTAATAGTAAAAATAAAAGTACTTTAATTATTAATCAAAGTGAAAAATTTTCTTAGACCACACTTTATATATAATTTGATAAAATAGACTTAGAAAATATTAGAGTTAGGAGTAGAAAATGAAGAAAATTATTTTAAATCCAAATATTTGTGCTGATGAGATTGAACTTACTATTAAAAAACAAGGTTGAGAAATTATTGATAAAAAATATGATTTTTATCAACCATACGTTAGTATTTTTGATAATTTAAATTATGAAGCAAAAGTAGATTTATATATTGCTTTTAAAACTGCAGGTAACTTTGTTCATAAGGTATATTGCTATTTTTTAGAATTTGATACAAATAATATTTTTAAAATATCAGAAATTAAATCACCAGAGCATCCTAAGGGACAAATGACAACACGAGTTGCTGATTTTAAGTATTATAAAACTACTGGTAATCTAGGTTTTACTCCTTATAAAAGCCCAATATCTGGTCAACCATATAACTTAAGTCATAATTATCACAGTTTTTTTAATTCATTAATTGAATCAGAAGCAAGAAATGAATTAAACTATGTTTGTATTTTATTAAAATATGATAATCATGCTCGAAGCAAGAAAAGACTTCGATATTTTGTTAATTCGTATAAAAAGTTTATTAAATCATTTCTTTTTAAATTTGAAAAATTTGAAATTAGAAAAACACGTGCTTTATTAAGAGCAGAAATATTAAAAGGACAAAAAAAGAAAAAAGTTAGCAAGCCTGCAAAACGAAACGTTATTAAACCTAATAATACTGAAACTGTTATTATTGAAGGTAATTTAAAAACTATTTTTGATCATAAAAATATGACTGTTAAAGTTATTAAAGAAACAGATAATATAGAAAAATCTACTTTAGTATCTAAAAATAAACTTAAAAATAGTAATCAAAAAAATAAAAAATAAATGTTGATAAACCTTCACTTAAAATTGTTAAAGAAGTGTTATAATTATTTATAAAAGAGAGGAAATATTTATTATGCTACTAAGTTTTATTTTATATACAACTTCATTTGAATCCGAGCACTTAGATTCTTTTTTATCAAAGATTTTTGTAAATAAAAAAACTAATTTTGAAGTTGTTGTTGTTGATGATGGCATTAACAATGAAAATTTGGAGATATTTAGTAAATATTTTAAATTATATCCACAAAATTTAAAAATAATTACTAATTATCAAGTATCAGGTATTGCCATTAGTCGTAATCTTGGCCTTAAATATATTTCCGGACAATATGTAGTTATTTTAAATCCAACTGAAATTCTTAGCGTTAATTTTGTTGAAACAGTTAATAAAATTTTAGATAATAATAAGGATTTAGATTGTATTGAATATTGTGTTCGTTATGAATTTGATATAAATAATGTTTTTCATTCAACAATTAGAACTGAAGTTAATAAAATATATAATTTAAATACAACACAAGGAAAAATAGTCTTTGCTTTAACAACACCAGTTTTAACAACAAAAATCATGAAAGTTAGTATTATTAATGAATATAATTTACAATTTCGTAAAGAAATCCAATTTGATAGTTTATTTTTATACTCATTTTTAGCACATTGTAAAACATATTATGCAATTAATGAAACATTATTAACGTCTAAAAATAACACATTGGAAAATGATAATATTTTTGAACTAATGCACCAATGAATACATATTTTAAACTATTATAATAATTATAAAATTAAAAAAGTTTTATATGAAGAGTTGGAATATGCTTTTGTTAGATACTATCTATATACTCTTTTAAGATTTATTAGTATTTCTAAAAAACCTGCATTAATTGAAAAAACATATAATCGTGTCAAAGAAATTATTGAATTTAAATTTAAAAATTTTAAAAAAAATTCTTATTTTAATACTATTAATCCAAATGATAAATTTACCACTTATGCTCCTGATCTAAGTACTTATTTTAAGAAATATTTTAAAGATAATAATATTAGAGATGATTCAAAATATTGAGAGTAAAAAAATGAATATTAAAAAATTAGATACAACCGAAACATATATAATAGCTAAAACATGAAAACGTATTATTGCACGTATTTTTGACGTGATTTTTGTTAGTTTAATCCCATTAATAATTGGATTAGCAATTCATTATTTAGATAATAAAGGTAATCAAGAATCATGACAATTAATAATTATTTTTATTATTAATATAATTGTTGTCATTATATATTTTGTTATTATCCCATGAAAATGTAAGGGTCAAACTTTGGGAAAATTAATTTTTCAAATAAGATTAGTAAATGAAAAAAATCAAGATTTAAAGTTAAAACATTTTTTTTATCGTGAACTATTTTTAGTTTTTATTCCTCTATTATTAACCACTTCAATAATTCTTTTTATGAAATTGACTTTTAATGAAAACATTGCTACTATTAATAGTAATAGTACTTTAAATTCTTGATTAAATATTCTTATTCGTTCTGTAGTTAGTTTTGATTTTGCTTGGTATTGTGGGATTATGATCGTCACTAAAATTGATAAATATCATCAGCTATTCTTTGATCGTTATCATAAAACTTTTGTCATTAACAAGAAACCACTTGCAACTAATAAAAGGAAGATATCAACTAACGTTAATGATCCACATATTCATTTAGTTTATTCTCAACCAGGAAATATTAATGATGACGAATTAGAAAATATAAATAGTCTTTAATAGTATATACTCTTACTAACTTAAGGATAAATAACATGGATAAAACAAAACTTTTAGAAAATCTAAATGAACAACAACTACAAGCAATTATTAATGTTGATGGCCCATGTCGTATTATTGCGGGGGCTGGAGTTGGAAAGACGCGGGTTATAACATATAAGATTGCTTACTTAATTAATGTAATTAAAATTGCTAGTGAAAAAATATTGGCATTAACTTTTACTAATAAAGCAGCACGTGAAATGAAAGAACGAATAATGCAACTTTTAAATGATACTAACATTAATGTTAATATTGTTACTTATCATGCATTATGTGCCAAAATATTAAGAAGAGATATTCATCATTTAAATATTAATAATAATTTTAATATTATTGATCAAGAAGATCAACGAAAAATATTAAAAGATATTTTTCAAAAAGAATTTTCACATAAAGCTGAATTGCAGGAGTTAAGATTATTAAGTTCTAATATTTCTAACTGAAAAAATAATTATCTTTCTCAAGATCAATTATTAGCTGATTATCAAAATCAAGATGAGTGAATTTTACGTATCAAAGTTTTTGAATCGTATAAAAAATATCAATTTATTAATTCATGTTTAGATTTTGATGATTTATTATTATTAGTTGAACGTCTATTTAAAGAATTTCCACATATTTTAACAAAATGAAAAAAGAAATTTGATTTTATTTTAGTTGATGAATTTCAAGACACTAATGATATTCAATATAATATTTTATTATCACTTGCTAAAAATCATAAAAATATTACTGTAGTTGGTGATCCTGATCAAACTATTTATAGTTGAAGAGGAGCAAATATTAATTTAATATTGAATTTTACTAAACAATTTCCTAATACACAAACATTTATTTTAAATCAAAATTATCGTTCAACAACTAAGATTTTAAATACAGCTAATAGTTTAATTAAAAATAATGTTCAACGTATTGAAAAAGAACTGTTTACTAAAAATGATCTTGGTAATGATATTGTTATGTATCATGCTAGTAGTAGTGATCAAGAAGCACATTGAGTTGCAACAACTGTTAAAAAAATTCATTTAAAATATCATTTAGATTTGAATAAAATTGCTATTCTTTATCGTAATAATTATTTATCAAAAGATTTAGAACAAGCTTTGATTAATAATAATATAAATTATAAAATTTTTGGTGGTTATAAATTTTTTGAACGTAAAGAGATTAAAGACATTTTGGCGTATTTAAAAATTATTGTTTGAAATGATAATATATCAATGATTAGAATTTTAAATGCAACACCTAAAATTGGACCAAAAGCTATTGATAACTTATTATTACTTGCTAATGAACAATCACTAACTTTAAATGAATACTTATTTAAATTTCAGTATGGATTACCAAAAAATTATCGTCAACATTTACAACCTTTAATTAATTTAATTAATGAGATGCAAACTAATATCAAAGATGTTACTTCTTTACATAACATGGTTGAAAATTTATTAAATAAAACTAATTATTTAAAAAAACTAGAAGATAATCTTGAAAAAGAAAGAATTGAAAATGTTCAACAATTATTAGAACAATTGCTTGAATATGATAGTAGTAATAATGAATTACAAGGCGAAGAATTATTAACGTCATTTTTACAAGAAGTAAGTTTATATACTGATTTAGATGAAAATAGTACTAATAAAGCCGTTAATTTAATGACAATTCACAGTGCTAAAGGTCTAGAATTTGATGTTGTTTTTATAGTTGGCATTAATGAAGGTATTTTACCTGGAATAGGTAAATTTAGTATAGAAAACTTAGATAAAATTGAAGAAGAACGACGACTTTTTTATGTTTCAATTACTAGGGCAAAAAAATGATTATTTTTATCTAGTGCCAGTGGATATTCATATATCTTGGATCGTATGAAACAACCATCTCGTTTCTTAAAAGATTTAGATCTTAAATATTTAAAAATCATTAATAACGAACACCAAGAAATGGCAGCAACTTATCAAAATCGTAATCATTCTAAATTTAATTACTATAAAGCTGATAATAAAGATAAGGTTGAAATAACTAATAATTGAAATGTTGGAGATATAATTATTCATGAAATTTTTGGAAAAGGTATTATTACTAAATTAATTGGTGATAAAATTCAAGTTGCTTTTCATAAAAATCATGGTGGTATTAGAATTATTAGTTCTAATCATATTGCTATTAAGAAATTTTTTATTACATATTAATTTTTTCAAGTATAAAATTAGAATTAAGATTTATTTTAATTTAATTTTCCTAATAACATTTTAAAATTGGTGCTAAATTGCCAATTATTTTTTATTTTGAAATAACTTTAGAAAAATTAATATTTTAATAAATCTTATTATTTTAATGAAAGGAAAAAAGTAATTATGATAAAAATAAATTTAGAAGCGTGAAAAGGTTTAATTCGTAATTGAATTGAAGTTAACCCCAATCGTGATGGTCAATCAGTTACTAATAAAGTTAAACAACATGCTAACTATTTATTCCAACCTTATTATGATGGAGGATTATGAATAGGAACAACTCCTAGAGACTTAATTAATGGTAAAGAAATTATATTACATGATGGTAAAAAAGTTTTTAATAAAATAAAAGATTTAAAATCTATTACTTTGTCTTTTGTTCAGCAAGCAATTGCAATTAAAGATAAGTTAGAATTAACTATTGCTGGACAGTCTTTGGGCGCTGGATATGATTATTGAGTAGAAAATAAATTAAAACCAGAAGTGCTTAAACCTTTAGTAAAGAATGATGGCTTTAATAATATTGTTGTTGCATATGGTGGAGCTGCTTCAGCGGTTGGATATAATCCATGAGATGTTGCATATGGGCTATCTAATAAAGATATTAATAAAGCAGTAGCAATGTTACAACCAGCTTTTATTGAGTATCAAGAACGAATTACTAAATTTGCAGGTTTTGAAACTAAAGATATGCCGTTAAATTTAGACTTAGATATTGAAGGTATAAACTTTGATAATGATCATATTAATGGAATGAAGGTTTTATTTACTACATTAACAAAAATGAAAAGAAATAATCAAAATTGAAACTTTAGTGTTACATTACCAGTAATGCCAACGGGGCTAGTTGGTAGAGATATTGAGAATGTTATTAAAATAGCTTTAGAAATATATCAAAAAGCAGATTTAAAAGTTGAAGATTTATTTACAATTAACATTATGGCTATGGATTATGGTGAAATTGTTGGACAAGAAGTAATTGATAAAGGTTTAACTTTTTTTGATATTGCTAAACAAGCAATTAAAAGTACTGCTAACCAATATTTTGAATTAATAAAACAATATTTTCCAAAGTCTAATTTATTACTTACTGATGTTTATCAAAAACTAGGTATTACACCAATGATTGGTATTAATGATGTAAATAATAACTATTTTACTTTAGAAGATGCTAAAGATTTATATAATTGAGCACAAACAAATAAATTAGCAAACATTAGAATATGATCACTAAATCGTGATAGTAATGGTAAGATAGATGAAGTTTGAGGAACAAATAATCACGGATTAAAATATTTAAATGAAGGTGATTTTTCAAATGTTTTTACTGGTAATTGAACTTATTGAGTAAAAAGTCCAGTTCGTAAAGTTTAATGTTTTTTTGATAATTATTATAAAAAATATCAAAATTTAAATAAGAAGAAATTAAGTTTTTTTACTCATTATTTAGGGAAAATTAAAAGTAAAATAATTAGTAACTATTTATATAACAAATTATAATAATATAATTTGTTATATTTTATTGTTTAATTTGCTAATCACTTTAAAACTACTTTTGTTCTAATATCATAAAATTTGATAATTAAAAAATAAAAATATTTTTTATCATAAAAATATTTTTTTTAAGTTATAATTAAAAATAATTTATTTTTTGAAAGGAATTACTAATTGAATGTTTAATTTAAAAAAATTAAAATTTTGAGCAAAATCATCTCGTGCTAATAATGAAAAAATTAGTCTTAATGAATTAATATGAATTGGTTTTAACTATACTTGTGGTATTGCATTTCCAATGGCATTAATTGGCATTTATTATTGAAATAATGGTGGCGTTGGTTTACATATGCTATGAGTTATTTTATTATGTGCTTTAATTGCTGCGGGAACTGCACTTGCTTTTACTAAATGTAGTCGTGTTTATCATGACACTAATGGTGGTGCTTATGTTTATGTTCGTGGAGTTTTTGGTCGTTTTTGAGGATGAATAATTGGTTTTATTCAATATATTACTTTACCTTCAACAATTATTGTAACTATTATTTGAACATCTAGAATAAAGTAGACACAGAATTGTAACCTTTGTGTTAAAAATACTTTAAGGAAGGTGTTCATTTTTTTATGGCTAAATGACTATCAAAAGAAGAAAAGTTAAAAATAATAAAAATAAGTAAAATTAAAACAATTGATAAAACCGCATTAGAGTATGGTATTGGTCGATCATCAATAAAAGAATGAATTAAAGCATATAAATTATTAGGTGAAAAGGTTTAGAATATGGCAATGGAATCGTGTAAAAACCAAAAGAACAGGTCGACCCAAATCTTTTAAATTTTAATGAAATGACAAAACAAGAATTAATTGAATATATTGAGGCAATGAACGATATAGTATTTAGAAAAATCGACAAAAAGAAGAAATATTTTGTGATTTTCTCATTGAAAAAAATATCAGATTAGTTATTTATGTTGATTATTAAATGTTTCAAAATCAGGATATTATAAGTGAATTAAGAATGGAATGAATGAATTTAATAAATGAGATACATTTTTATTAATATAATTAAAAATATTTTTATGAATTTCAAGAAATTTATGGTTATAAAATGATAACTTTATGAATTAACAAAATTTATAATTTAAAATTAAAATTTCATATTGTATATAGATATATGAAAATATGAGTTTAAAAGCCAAGGTCTGCATAAAAAAATTTGATTATAGAACTAAATCAGGAAGTTTAAGATATGATAATTTATTAAAACGTGATTTTTCAACTACTAATTTAAATCAAAAATTAGGTACTGATATAACTTATTTATTAACTAATGGTAAAACATATTATTTATCAATTGTTAAAGATTTTCATAATAATGAAATATTAGATTATAAAATAAGCTCAAGTTTAGATATGACATTTGTTGTCCAAAATATTATTCAAGCTTGAGTTAATGCTCAAAAACCTACTTCATGAATTTTACAATCAGATCAAGGATTTCACTATACAAATCCTTCATATAAAACTTTATGTGATGAATTAAAAATAAAAATTTCAATGTCTAGAAGAGGTAATTCCTGTGATAATGGTGCTACTGAAACTTGATTTGGAACAATGAAAACAGAATTTCTATATCAAATTCCAAGAAAAAATAGAACTATTGAATGAATACAAGACAACTTACCTAAATATATTTACTTTTATAATAATTATCGACCTCAAATAAAATTAAAAGGAATGAGTCCAATCGAATATCGATTAGCTCATTCCAAACCAACAAATAATTACTTCATACCTATAAATTTAACACTTACAAACGCTATTTTATAAAATTTAATAAATGGTTACTTTTATTGTCCACTTTTCTTGACAAGTTCATTTTAAGAGTAATCATTAATAAATGATTACTCTTTTTCATATGCTCTTATCATTAATATCAATATTTTTAATTATATTTTAAAGAAATTAAAATCTATCATAAAATAATTATTACTGTAATCTATTTTATTTTTTGTTAAAAAATGATTTAATTACTATTATATTTGGAGGAAAAAAAATGATAAATACACAAGTATTGATTTTAGATTTTGGAAGTCAATATACACAATTATTAGCAAGAAGAGTAAGAGAAGCAAATGTTTATACTGAAGTTTTATCTTTTAATATTAGTTATCAAAAAATAAAAACATATCCCAACTTAAAAGCAATTATTTTATCTGGTGGACCATCAAGTGTTTATTTACAAAATGCTTATAAAATTGATCAAGCGATTTTTAATTTACCAGTTGCCATTTTAGGAGTTTGTTATGGCATGCAATTATTAACAAATCATTTTAAAGGGAAAGTAGAATTGGCAGATGAACAAGAATTTGGAAAATCAATTTTATATCTTGATCAACCAAATAATAAATTATTTAAAAAAGTTGCTAATCAATCAAAAGTATGAATGAGTCATGCTGATCATGTAACAAAAATTCCAAAAGATTTTATACAAATAGCTCATTCTGATTCTTCAATTTCAGCAATTGCACATTTGACTAAACCAATTTATGGTATCCAATTTCATGCTGAAGTTACCCATTCAGAATTTGGTAAGCAAATAATCGAAAATTTTTTATTTACAATAGCAAATTGTACAAAAGATTGAAGTTTAGATGATTTTATTAGTAATCAAATTTCAGAAATTAAAAATAAAGTCGAAGATAAACAAGTTATTTTAGGTTTAAGTGGTGGAGTTGATTCTTCAGTTGCCGCTGCCATTATTTCTAAGGCAATTGGTAAACAGTTAACTTGCATTTTTGTTGATACAGGTTTATTGAGAAAAAATGAAGCAATTGATGTCATGGAAATTTATAAACAAAATTTTAAACTTAATCTTGAAATGATTGATGCAAGTAAACATTTTTTTACTGCTTTAAAAGGTGTTAAAAATGCTGAAGAAAAAAGAAAAATTATTGGTAAACAATTTATTGATGTATTTACAACAGCAGCAAGAAAATTTAAAACGGCTGATTTTTTAGCACAAGGAACAATTTATCCGGATATTATTGAATCTTCAAGTAAACATGCAAGTTCAAAAACAATTAAAACTCATCATAATGTTGGTGGTTTACCTGATGATTTACAATTTAAATTGTTAGAACCATTAAAAACCTTATTTAAAGATGAAGTAAGAGAAATTGGTTTAAAACTTGGATTACCTGAAACATTAATTAATCGTCATCCTTTCCCTGGTCCTGGATTAGGAGTTAGAGTTATAGAAGAAGTAACAAAAGAAAAATGTTTAATTTTACAAGAAGTTGATCATATTTTTATTACCAAATTGAAAGAAAAAAATATATATAATCAAGTATCACAAGCATTTGCCACTTTGCTACCAGTTAAAACTGTGGGCGTAATGGGTGATAATCGCACTTATGATTATGTTGTTAGTTTAAGAAGTGTTAATACAATTGACTTTATGACAGCAACAAGTTCACATTTACCATGAGAATTTCTAGATGAAGTTGCAAATGAGATTATTAATAAAGTAGATGGTGTTAATAGAGTAGTTTATGATATTACATCAAAGCCACCAGGTACTATAGAATGGGAGTAAACTATGAATAAAGATTTAAATCAAAAAATAATATGTGAAGGAATTACTTTTGATGATGTATTATTAGTTCCAGGATATTCAGAAGTTTTACCAAATCAAGTTTCTTTAAAAACTAAATTAACAAATAAAATTGAATTAAATATTCCAATTTTATCTGCTGCTATGGATACAGTTACTGAATCTGATCTAGCAATTGCCATGGCAAGAGTTGGTGGTATTGGCATTATTCATAAAAATTTATCAATTGCTGAACAAGCTTTAGAAGTACAAAAAGTGAAAAGAAATGAGTCAGGTTTTATTACTGATCCAATTACTATTGGTGTTCAAACTTTAATTAGTGAAGCAAAATCAATTATGAGTACTTATCGAATTTCTGGATTGCCTGTTGTAAATGAAGAAAATCAACTAATTGGAATTGTTACTAATCGTGATTTAAAATATCTTGATAATGATAATGCATTAGTTAAAAATATTATGACTACCAAAAATTTAATTGTTGGTGATAAAACAACAACAATCGAACAAGCAAAACAAGTTATGTTAAAAAATAAAATTGAAAAACTACCAATTGTTGGTTCAAATAATAAATTGATTGGTTTAATTACAACAAAAGATATTGATAAAGCTATTGATTATCCAAATGCTTGTAAAGATGATCAAGGACGATTAAGAGTTGGTGCTGCTGTTGGTGTTGGTGAAGACACTTTAGCAAGAGTTGAGGCATTAGTTAAAGCAAAAGTTGATGTATTAGTTGTTGATTCAGCACATGGTCATAGTTTAGGGATTTTAAAAACAGTTAAAGTAATTCGTAAAACTTATCCAAAATTAGATATTATTGCTGGAAATATTTGTACTGCAGCTGGAGCACAAGCACTTTATGAAGCTGGCGCAAATTGTATTAAAGTTGGTGTTGGTCCTGGTAGCATTTGTACTACTAGAATAATAGCAGGAGTTGGTGTACCACAAATTACTGCTATTAATGATGTTTATAATTGAGCAAAAAATAAAAACGTAACTGTCATTGCTGATGGTGGTATTAAATATTCTGGTGATATTGTAAAAGCAATTGCTGCTGGTAGCAATTGTGTAATGTTAGGTAGCATTTTAGCTGGAACAGAAGAATCACCAGGTGAGGAAATTATTGTCAATGGTAAAAAATATAAAAATTATGTTGGTATGGGTTCATTAGTTGCCATGAAACGTGGTAGTAGTGATCGTTATTTTCAAAAAGGAATTAAAAAATTAGTGCCAGAAGGAATTGAAGCACGTGTTCCTTTTAAAGGGAAAGTACAAGATGTTGTTTTTCAATTAGTTGGTGGTATTAGAAGTGGTATGGGTTATGTTGGTGCTAAAAATATTTTATCTTTAATCCAAGATTCTAAATTTGTAAAAATTTCAAGTGCTGGTTTAAGAGAATCACATCCTCATGATGTTGAACTAACAAAAGAAGCACCAAATTATAATAAATAAAAAAATTGTATATTTAAAAAAACTAAGTTTTAATAAAACTTAG
>NZ_JALMUW010000031.1:0-11903 GCF_023846195.1 Spiroplasma endosymbiont of Lariophagus distinguendus | reverse complement strand
CTAAACAGGTTCTTACATATTGTCTTGATAAAAAAGCACAAAAGAAAATTAAAATTGACATCTTAACAAATGAGTAAATTATAGTAACAAAAAAATTATTATTTACAAATTCTACTGCTCTTCTGGCAACATTTAATCCAAATATTAAGCGCAATAATAAACCTGTCATAAATTCAACACTAATTATTTTATTAAAAGCAATATGGAAAAATAAAATAAAAGTAGTACCATGAAATAAAAAGGCTAAAGTTTTATTATAATTAATATTTAACATAATAAAAGGAATAAATAAAAATAAAGCTTGCAAAATTTCCATAATATCTCAATAAATTAAAGGAAAATAAAATATCATTTGACAACTAATAATAACAATAAATAAAGAAAAACTAAGTAATGAATAAACCACATTATCTTTTATCTTTTCTCAATTTACTCATCACTGAAAATTAAGACCAACTAAAAAAGCTAATAACCCAGGTATCAGTTGTAAAAATCCACCCTCACGAAATGATACATAAAATAAATCTCAATTAAAGTTATCATATCAATATAACTTACTAGTAAGTTGCAAGTTAATACTAAATATTAAAACTATTATTAATAAAATACTAGTAATAACTAAAGTTATTATTTTAACAATATTTCAACTTTTATTACTTAAGGAAAAATGGTTAGTAACAACTTTTACTAATGCGCTACCACCAATAATAATTCATATCATTCATTTACCATAATCAAAAAATAATAATTTAAATCATAATCCTATCATATAACCTGTTGTTACATATCCTTCTTTAAAAGCAAAAAAATCTAAATACATAAAACTTGTAACTAAAAATAAAATCATAATAGCTAGTATTAATTTACTATACTCTTTTCAACTAAAATTATTATTGGCACTTAAAAAACCAAATGATATCAATATAACAAATAACATTGGTGAACAAAAATAAGCATTAAAAGCATGTAAACTACCACCAATATTTAAAGTAACATTTTGTACATTATTTCAAACAATAAAAATAGTAGCAAGCACAATAAGTAATCTAATGCCATTATTTCGAAAATTAATTTGTTTAAAATTGATAATATCCATTACTTAAACTCCTCACTATGATCATACATATTTGTCATATCAAAAAAAGGTGTTAAAATTGGCTGACCATCTCAAATTATTGGTGGTGAATTAATATCTAATAATCAAGCAATAGTAGCTGGAATATCATAAATTTTAATTTTATCTGGAATAATTCCGTGTTTTGGAATACAATTTCCTGCAAAAAGCAAAGGAATTTTTTGTTCAGCATCAGAAGAATGACCATGATATTGTGAAACACCTCCATGATCAGAACTAATAATTAATAGGGTATCTTCTCACATTTCTAAATCTTTTAAATTTTCAATAATACCTCCAATATATTTATCAGTCTGACTAATTGCTTGATAATATTCTTCACTATTTCATTCACGTGAATGACCTGCTAAATCAGGATTAACATAATAAAAAAACGAAAATAAAGGTTTATTACTTAATACGTTTTTGGTATTTTCAAAAGTTTGTTTATCATTTTCTGTTGCACAATAATTACCATTACTACTAATTAAAGTTTTTATATTTTCTTGGCCTTTGGGTTGAAAATTAGCAATCATTTCACCTTCGCTAGCATAACCAAATAATTTTTTTGAAGGACCATACTTATCAATAATAGAACTAAAAATACTTACTTGATCAGCTTTTACTTCAGCATGAACAGTATGATGAACATTCCACAAATCTTGATCAACAACACCATGCTTAATAGGATCTGTAGCAAACATAACACTTGCTCAATTTGCAGCAGAAGAAGTTGGTAAAACATCACGTGCTTCCAGTGTATACGCACCATGATGCATTAAATAATTCATATTTGGACTATAACCACTTTTTAATGCATAACTCGCCATACCATCAACACCCACCATAACTACATGTTTAGGTTTTTTTGCTTTAGGAACCAATTGATTAGTTGGTTCATTTGTTAAATAATCGTTACTATGTGGTACATAATTTAAAATTGGATCACGATAACTATCGTAACTAATAGTTATCATAATCCAAACTACTACTCACACAATATTTATTAGTAAAAAAACAATTATTTTTTTAGAATTAAACATCATAATACACCCTTTTTAATGAAATAATGATTATTAAATTTTACTATAAATAAATTTATGAAGTAACTATATATTAAATTCTTGACTTTCATCATCCTCTAACTAATAAACTAACTCCAAGAACAAAACATATTGGTACAATAATAATTAAAAAAATAATTGCAAAATAAACTTGTTCAAAAGGATGAGAAACATAAGTATTTTTAGCCGCTTCTATATCTAGTTGATCTCAATTATAAAACAAATTAATAATACCATAGTGTTTTAAACTTCAAAAACCGTTACCAAGAAAATTATTAAAATGATCATTAAAAATAGCTGTTCCAAATAATATTAAACTAATTATTAGAAAAAACAAAGTTAAAATGCATAAGAATAATCCTAGTTTTTGCTTTCAATCCCAAGATGTAACTTTTTTATATTCTACATTTTTATCCATATTTAACACTTACTAAACATTAAGAATATAATCAACGTTTAAAATAACCAAATATTAAAGATAAAACACTAACACCAAGAAAGATAGCAGTTAAAATTACTGTAAATACAATTCCGACAACTACTTGCGCAAGAGGATAAGTTAAAAGTTTATCACTAGTAGCATCTGTTCACATTTGATCATAGCCAGCTTTGCTTAAAAAACTATCAAGTCCTCATATAGAAATAGCATGAAAGCCATTTCCAGCATATTGTGAACTTCCTCCACTTGGGGCTTTAAAATTGGCTGTTGCAATTAAAATTAGTCCTAATGCTAAACAAAGCAAACTAATTACCAGTGAGGCAAAGCCAATTTTTATTCCTCAATTTTGTTTCTTAAAAAGATTTATAAGATTTTTCATTAAGGTTTCTCCTTTACTACCTAATTATTTTATTGTTTTACCAAAATAACGTATTAATTGGTATTATCACAATAAATAAATTATAGCGTAAAATTTTTTTAAATAATAAAAAAATTATGAATAAAAATATAGAAAAAATCATTAGTACTTTTACTAATGATTTTTTCTATATTTTTATATTATTCTTCAAGTAATACTTTAATACCAGGGCCCATTGCTGTAGTAATACTTATATTTTTAATATAAGCGCCCTTAACTGCTGCAGGCTTAACTTTTCTTAAAGTGTTAAGAATTGCTAAATAATTATCTTTTAACCCTTCTTGTGCAAATGATACTTTACCAAGAATAACATGAATATTACCTTGTTTATCAACACGATATTCAACTTTACCTTTACGAATATCAGCTATTGCTTTTTGAACATCCATTGTTACTGTTCCTAGTTTTGCTGTAGGCATTAATCCTTTTGGTCCTAATACTCTACCAATTTTTCCTAATTCACCCATCATTTCGGGTGTTGCAATAATAACATCAAAATCAAATCAACCTTTTTGAATTTTTTCAATCATTTCCTTACCACCAACAAAATCAGCTTGACTTTCCATTGCCTCTTTTTGTTTAGTAGTAGTTATTACTAAAACACGTTGTGTTTTTCCAGTTCCTGCTGGTAAAACAATAGAACCACGTAACATTTGATCAGCATGTCTTGGATCAACATTTAAACGAAATGCTGCTTCAACTGTTGCATCAAATTTTAATGATGAAGTTTGTTTAGCTAATTCTAAAGCACGATCAATTGGATAAACTTTAGTGTTATCAACTAATTTTGCAACTGCAAGATATCTTTTACTTCTATTCATATTAAACACCTTGCTTTCCATCTTCAACAGTAATGCCCATATTCTTGGCTGTTCCTGCAACAATTTTAATTGCATCTTCTAAAGAATAAGCATTTAAATCAGGTAATTTAATTTGAGCAATTTCTGTAATTTGAGCAATAGTAAGTGTTCCTACTTTTGTTAATTTAGCATTTGATGAACCTTTTGCAAGTTTCAATGCTCTTTTTAAAAGAAATGTTGTTGGTGCAGTTTTTATTTTAAAGTCGAAAGTTTTATCTTTATATGCTGTAATAAAAACTGGAATTGGAACCGGATTAACATCATCTTTTTGATCTTTGGTTTTATCGTTAAATTCTCTACAAAAACGTGGCATATCAATACCGAATGATGCTAAACTAGCACCTGGTTTGGCACTACCAGCTGGTAATTGAATAATACCTTCACGATTAATATTTTTTTTATCTGCCATGAGCAACTCCTCCTAAATGGATTCTCACTGTGGTCCAAACGAATAAATCTTCCACAAGTTTAAACATAATTAAAGTCTATTTATATATATAAATAGTACTTTACAAATAATAACATCATTATAATTAGTAATCAAATATATTTTAATTTTATTTTACATAAAAATTAAATAGTTTAAACTAAACTTTAATTTTTTTACAACTATCATATTCTACTTTAATTTCAGTTTGACGACCAAACATATCAACAGAAACTGTTGCAACACCCTTATCTTCATCTAATTTAATAACTTGTCCTTCTCGACCTTGTAAAGCACCAGAAGTAATATGAACAAAATCATTCAACTCAAAATCACGAATAATTTTTTTTATCTCTTTAACTTTAGGTTGTGATGAATTTTTAGAATTACGATATAACATTTCATTAACTTCTTTGGTAGAAAGTGGAGTTGGTGGTACACCCTTACCACTAGAACCAATAAATCCATTAATACCTGTTGTATTACGAATATCATATCAAGTATCTTCGGTTAAAATCATATGAACAAAAATATAACCCGGAAAAATATTTTTTTCAGTTATTTTTTTATCTTTATCTGGTATTGCTTCTTTAACAACCCTAACTTGAAAAATATTATCTTTTAAATTTAATTTTTTTTCAATTTTATTTTTCAAATCAGCAGCAACTTTATCTTCATGACCTTTGTTACAATTAACAATATATCATTGTGCTTGCTCAATTCGATGTTTATGTGTTTCTTCTAATGATGTAGTTTTCACTAAAGGGGTTTCTTTTTTTATTCTTTCGCTCATTTTTTGGCATCTCCATTTTTTACATTATTTTTAATAAAGGTAATACAAATAGTAATAACTGCTCAATTCCATAAAAGAATAGTGCTAAGACAGCAATAAATAATACTGTTGTAATAAATTTATTATTTAATTGTTTTCTTGGTGTTCAACGAGTTCTTCTAATTTCTCTTGATAAGTATAAGAAAAAATATTTATGATAAGTTCTCGCTTCTTTTTTATAATAAAAACGTTCTTCAGGCGTACGATTTTTACGTTCTTTTTCTCAAATTTCGCTAATATTAACCTTTTTATTTTTATCGGCTGTTCGTGGATCAAAACTTGGTTTTCCTTCAGAAGTTCTTTTTGTTCTTAAAGGTTTAATTTTACGTAAAATATTAAATTTACTTTTTAAAAGAGCCAATTTTTCAGGATTAATTTTTGGTTTTTCTTTTGATTTGTCTTCTGCACTCATGAAAATTTCTCCTAACGTGATTCCTTATGTAAAGTATGTTTTTGACAATGTTCACAATATTTTTTTAGTTCCATACGCTCTTTATATTTAATCTTATTTTTGTATGTATGATAATTACGATTTAAACATACAGTACAAATTAAAATTATTTTTTCGTTCATTAAATTCACCTAGAAAATTTAACCATTTTTAATTATATTATTATTTAAAATAAGTGTCAATTTTAAAATATTTTTATTTTAAAAACAAAGTTAAATTTTTAATCTTTCTTTAAAATTCATCATTTCTAAAATAATTGTACAAGAAAAAATAAAATAATAAATAAAAAATAATGTTTTTTTAAAAAAACATTATAATATAAAAAATAATTTTTATTAACTTATTAACTATTAATACTTCCTAAAAGTGGTTGTCTTTCATTGGGTTCTATGATAACTTCTGGCATATCATTATTTGCATTTGTAACAAATTCCGGTTCAAACTCATAATCAGGAATTTTTAACTTTATTCTTTCTCGTTGACTACTATCTTCAATCTCCGTTACTAATTCCACCTTTTTATTTTCGGGAGTATAATTATCTATTCATTCTTTAAACTTTGTCAATGTTGGTCTTCAATCTTTTATTTTTCCGGGTTTAACAAAACTAGGAATTGTTTTATCTGAATGTCTCATTTCAAACTTATCTCAATTATTTTTTTCTAAATACTCATATATTTCCTTTAAATCTTTATTACTTAAAATACCTTTATATAAAGAAAAACTTTTCGTAATGTGTTCTTTTCTTTCATTAATAATTTTAATAATAATTTCCTCTTTACTATTTGAAGTATTAGATTTACTCATTGTAGAAAAATATGTGTGACTAACATCCATCATTGCTGAAATTGACATTAAATTTCCTCCCACAATATTACCATTTGTAAAGTTAATGCCTGCAGTTGCAAAAGTAGTAAGTGATTTTAAGTATTCAATAGTTTTTGTTACTTTTTGAATTTTATATAAATCAAAACCTGATATTCCACTAAGCACTTTAACTAATCCATTTGTACCAGTAAATAATTTATTTAATGCAATAGAAATCATTTCTGGAGTTAATTCATTACTTACAGCATCTTCTGTTAATTGTTCAGCAATTTCAGAATAAAGTCTTTCATCATTTGGTGGTAAAGTAGGAAAAGTAGGTAAATTTGGTTCGGTAGTTGTACTACCCCCAGTTTCATTTAAATTATATGCTTGTCAAATGACTCAACCACCAAATGCAGCATATAACATATCAGCTACTCCACTTTTAATTAATTGGTAACGTTTTTCAATATTACTATCCCTAGTAACAGACTTAAGTCCTGCTATTGTTAGTAGAACTCCTGTTGTCGTATTACTTCAATTTTGTGCACTTAATGCTCCTGCTCTAATTGGACCATGAAGATTATTCAACGCTCATTGTACTTCTGTTCATGTTTCTTCTTTATTTATTTTCATTTTATTTATTCCTTTCATAGTTAAAGTAGTTTTAAATTAAATTTTTAATTTTATTGATAAAATGATACATAATTATTCATTAATAATGTTACTAATTGTTCATCTACTAATATTTATTGAGAAAGATGGCCCAATATCAAAAGCACGAGATATAGAACTACTTCTAAGTTGTTGATATATAGTGTTTTCATCATGTCACATAAATATATAAATAACTAATCCTTGTGATTTATGACCTGCAGGTGGCTGATTTACTACTCGTCAAACTGGTAATTGATTATCTTTGTCTTGAATTTTTTTTGTATTAAAGTTTAGTTCATTACTTTTAATTGTTGTTGTATTATTCATAACACTATAAGTTATGCTGTCTGTCGAATTAGCAAAAATTGTTGGATATAAGAATATAAAATTATTTCATGAATCAGCATAATCACTTCATTTTAAAAGCGTAGTTATTTCTGAATTATAATCTATTAGTTTTCCTCCATCTTTTGGAAAACTATGACTTAATGTTAAATTATTATTAGTATCCAAATTTTTGCTATCATATTGTAAATATCCAACGCTAATAATGTTACCAGTACTGTCAACTAAATATCTAATACTTATTTTTTTACTATTATTTTCAATTGAAAAATTATTAATAACAGATTCTAAATTTGGACTATCAATCATATTATTGAAAATATTTTCAGAAATTTTTTCTGCAATGCTTTCATTATTTTTTAAACTACTTTTAGTAATAAATTGTTTAACAAAGTCAAGACAAATTCCCCTACTATTTTTTGAATGAGACTGAGCAATATAATATAATCCCAATGTTTCACTTAAATTATCATAGTTCTTAATTACATCAACAATACCTTTTGTTCCGGTTAATGATATATGAGTATTAGCACCACCAAATTGAATAAAAGTAAAATTACTTTTAGACTTTTTATTTGAAATATAAGCTGTTGTTGATATTTTGCTCAAGTTTTGTTTTTGAAAAATTTGCAAATCATTAGTACTTGTTAATTGTTCTTCTTTATAATTAATAGCAGCAATTTCTTTATCAAACTCATTAATAACATCTTTATTTATTTTTTCAGGGTTATAAGTTAATTTAAAATTATCAATATAAATTTCTTTTACATAAGGTTCTAAATTTGGATTATCAATAATACTTTTAATATCAAAAAGATGATATATTCCATCTTTATCTTGACTATTTAAAATAGTACTATTACTTAAATTACCATACGTAGTATTAGTAACGACTTCATTAATTTCAGTTTTATTTTTATTTTCTTGTTTTAATTTATTAATACTTGTTAAATTATTAGTAATACTAGTGTTAGCAACAATATTAGTGGTTGCTAATGTTAAACTAAGTCCCAACCATAAATGTTTATTTTTTAACATTCTATTTTGCACCTCAGAATTTTATTTTTTAGTAAATCTATTATAAATTTCATTTAATTTTTTTTCATAAATATTATGGAGTTTTGGTTGATAATATTTCGTATCTTTTAACTTTGTTGGTAAATACTGTTGTTGTACATAATCATTAGCATAATCATGTGGAAATTTATATAATTTACCTTTACCTACTGATTTTTTTAATGTTTTAGATCAATTATGCTTCAAATAATCAGGAATTGGATATATTTTTCCTTGTAAAACATCACTATATGCTTTTTGTACTGCCAAATTAGCACTATTTGATTTCTCACTAAGTGCCATTTCAATAACTACTAAACCAAGTGGAATTATACCTTCGGGCATACCAATTTGACGAAAAGTATCAATAGCAGTTTTTACCCTAATTGCTAAAGCAGGATTAGCAAGTCCAATATCTTCGTAAACAATAATCAACATTCTTCTTAATAAAGCTTCATAATCACCAGTTGCTAATAACCTTGCTAAATAATGCAAAGCAGCATTAATATCACTGCCTCTAATTGATTTTTGTAATGCTGACTTTAAATCATGATGTTCATTTCCCTCTTTAGCATTTCAATTACTTGCTTTAGGCATAATAGCATTAATAATATCAATAGTTATGATTTCATTAGGATATAATTTTATTAATATTTCTAAAATATTAATTGCTATTCGTAAATCACCAGTTGCTAAATTACAGATTTTTTCTAAAATTTCATCACTAATATTAAAATTAAAAAATGAATTATTAGTAATTATTTTTTTTAAGCCTAATAACATTTCTTCATTACTAATTGGCTTTAATTCTAATAATAGACATCTACTTCGTAAAGCTGGATTAATTACAAAATAAGGATTTTCAGTAGTACAAGCCATTAAAATAAAATTGCCATGTTCTAAATATTGTAATAATAAATTTTGACGATCACGATTCATGCGTTGTATTTCTTCAATTATAATTATATAAGGTTTAGTATTTTGTGCTATTTTAATTAATTTTTCTAAATTTTCTTTTTTATCAATGGCAGCATTAAATACTCCAAATTCACATTTTAAATCATTAGCTAGTGCTTGAGCAATAGTGGTTTTGCCTGTTCCTGGATTACCATAAAATATTAATGATGTTAAAAACTTCTGATTTAATATTCGATTAATAATTCCATTTTTATCATTTATCAAATGACTTTGACCAATTATATCATTAACAGTAGTTGGTCTTAATATTGTTGCTAGTGGCTTATCCATACTCATCACCTTTGTTTTTAATTTAACGTCGTGAAGTTATTTTAACAATAGAACTAAAATTAATAAAGGTTAAATTATTATTTTTAATATTAACATCCAAGGATTGAAGCATTTTATATTCTTTATCATCATCATATTTAATAATGATACCAATGTTTTTTAAGTGCTGATATTTATCATTTTGTTCAGAAACACTAACAAGTTCAATATTATTTATCTTTTTTATGATATCAAAATTAATTGTCTTTTGAAAATGAATTTGATAGTTATCGCCATCAATATTAATTCCTATATTCATTTCTAAATTAATGTCATTAGTAGGAGAAAAATTATTCATATCATTAATAGCTTCTTGAAATAATAGTGAAATAAGTGAAATAGAATTATCTTTAAAAGTAATTGGATATATTACACCACTAGGAAGAACATTCGGATATAAATCAATAGAATTTAAATCTTTAACATTAAAATTGTTATTTTTAAAGGTTTTTTCATTTGGTTCTTTATTTTGACATTGAATATTTATTGAAAACTCGATAGTATCTTGCAATTGATTTTTACCAACAATTGTTACTATTATAGATTTTGGTTTTTGATAATTTCCAGTAATCGCATTACTAGTAATAATATAATCTTGATCATTAAAATCTTGATGTCATTTTTGCTTACCAAACTCATTTATTTTTTTACTAACAAGGAAAGCAATATGATTATCAATATCCACTTTGCTAACATTAGTATCATCAATAACATCTATTTGTTCAGTATTTATGCTTTCATCATTTTCCAATGATGACTTAATAGCAAATAAAGATTTTACGGTATTATTGGCCGTTAGATTAATTATCAATTGGATAGTATCTTGCAATTGATTTTTACCAACAATTGTTACTATTATAGATTTTGGTTTTTGATAATTTCCAGTAATCGCATTACTAGTAATAATATAATCTTGATCATTAAAATCTTGATGTCATTTTTGCTTACCAAACTCATTTATTTTTTTACTAACAAGGAAAGCAATATGATTATCAATATCCACTTTGCTAACATTAGTATTATCTTCAGTAGTTATTAATTGATTAATTACACTTTCATCATTTTCCAATACTGTTTTAATAACAGATAATGATTTTTTTGTTCAACTACCTTGAACATTAAAATTAATATTTAATTGACCTTTAATAATTTCACTACTATTTTTAGCACAAATAACAACTGTTATTTTCTTTTTTATCATATAATTATCAAAATTTTTTATTGAATCATAATTAATAACAAAATCACTTTTTGTTACTTTATCTGATAATGATTTTTCTTTATTAATTTCTTCTAAAAATTTCTCTTCAATAATTTTATTGACTTGAGATTCTATTTCATTTTTAGTTCCTTTTGTAGCATCTGACATTACTATTGTTTGTGATGGAATTGTAATTCTATTGTCTAAATCAAAAATATTAAATTTTTCTGGAATAACATCATTTTCAACACTAAAATTGAAATTTAAGTCACAAGGAAGCAAACCATAATTACTACCAAATTGATTAACACTCATTTCAATTTTAAATTGTTTTATTTTTTCTTTATAAGATGGTATTTTTATTGAAAAATTATTTTTAAGTGCATTTTCATCATTAATTTTAATATTAATAGCTGGATTTACTGGTAAATGTACAAAAAAATTATTAGGAATATCTATTTTATTTGTTTGTAACACATTATCAATCTTTTTTAATAAATCACTAAGATAAAAAAATTTTAGTTTTTTATCAGTAGATATTAAACTAATATTATTTAATTTATCCTTGTAATCTATCAAATTATATTTTTTATTTGTTGGACAATTATTCTTATAATAATCTTCTCAATTTTTATTTTGATTAGGATTTCAGTTGTTGGAATTATTAGTATTTATGGCACTATTTCATTGATTATTTGCAATTATTAAAATCATAGTAGTAATAATTAAAACAACAACAAATAACAAAGAAAAAATTTTAAACCAATGTTTTTTTTCTTGCTTAACATTAGGTTTTTGCTTATAATTTGATTTTTCATTTTGATTAATACCAATTTTATACATTATTTCCTCCACCAAAAATCGATAATAAAACATAAAAAAACTTTATAATGATTAAAAAATCACTACAAAGCAACAGCTAAATTATATAAATAATAATATAACAA
>NZ_JALMUW010000030.1:0-12447 GCF_023846195.1 Spiroplasma endosymbiont of Lariophagus distinguendus | reverse complement strand
AAACAGGTTCTAAGGATACTGAAGGAGATAGTCCAATTCATGATTGTGTACTAAGATCTAATGTTGAATTATTAAAATTAGTATTAAACGCAGGTGGTGAAGTAAATATGCAAAATAATTTAGGATATACTCCCTTGCATCAAGCAGTTCTTTATTCTAGGTTTGAAGTAATAGAAGAACTGTTACAAATACCTAATATTGACTTAACAATAAAAGATAAAAGCGGATTAACTGCATACGATTTAATTGTGAAAAAAAGTAATAGAAAAGATAAAATTAAAATAATAAATTTAATAGAAAATTGTCTGTTAAGTAAAAATATTAAATTTGAACGTTTTGTTGAAGTTATTATTGATAATAATATATCTGATAATAATATATCTGATACTAATGGTTATTATGATGAGGTTGATACTGTTTCCTTATTAAGTAATGATGATGATGATACAAGTGATGTAGACAGTATAATTTGAGAGTCTAATAATAATTTTTCAGATAGTTTAGTTACTGATACTGTTTCTTATACAACAAGATTTTAGTGTTTAAAAATAAACTTTTTTAATAAATCTTAAATATTTTATAAAAATTTAAAAGTGTTATCTAGCAAGTATATTATATATTTAATAAAGTTTATATATAATATATATGAAAAACTAAATATAGTTTTCAATCCATTATTTTTTTAAAAAAAATAATCGATTTTTTTATTTTGAAAGGAAGATTTTGATGCCAGTTACTGAACAAGAAAAACGTAAAAAAGAAAGTTCAGAAATAAAAAAAGTAATTAAAGCCTTTGAAAAAGAAATCGAAGAAAATGATAAGCAAATTAAAAATGAAAAAAAAGAAATAAAAAAATGAGAAAAACTAAAGTTAAATATTAATGATGAAAAAAAAGATTTAAGTAAAGAAATTAAAAAACTTAAGATAGCCTTAAATGAAATTAAAAATAAATTAAAGGAAAAAAAAGAAAAAAATATTAAATATGAAGAAAAAGAGGTAAAGTTTAAAGAAAAAGATTTAATAAAATTAGAAAATTTAAGAAAAGAAATTGAAAATAAAATTGAAGTAGAAGAAAAGCAACAACAACAAATACAAGAAAATATAACAAAATTAAAAGAAAATGAACAAGAAATAATAAATCAATTAGAAAAATTCAAAAAAAATGAGAAAGAAATGGAAGAAGAAATAGGTAAATTAAAAGAAACGATAGTTGATGATGATAGTAATGTGAATATTTTGATTAAAGAAAAAGAAAATGAAATATTAGAAGTAAGATTAAAAATTGCTAATTTATCTGATAGTTTAAAAAGAAAAGAGAAAGAAATAACATTATTAGAATTTGAAGAATTTAAACATAAACAAATTATTTTAGAAAATAAAGAACAATTAATAAAAGCAAATCATAAATTATATTCAAATAAAAAAACAGAAAATGAAGTTAAAATAGCAGAATTGGAGATCAAAAAAAACAAGAAAATTTGTGAAATATATGAATTACAGCATAAACTAAATATAGTGGTTATAGATGATGCAAATATTAATTCAAAAATTTTAAGTTTACTTTTGACAATATGTAGGCTTGAAAAATCTTCTATAGAAATTACCAAAGAAATTACAACAAAAAAAGATGTCTTAAAACAAATAAAAAATAATTCATTAGAAGAATCAATAGTAATTTCACCAGAAGAAAACGCTACTTCTGTTCAGCAAAATACAAAACCATGGTTTAAACGTATATATAAACCATTTACTAAACTTTATAGAGGTAGTAAACAAAAAATTACATTAGGATATTATCAAAGAAAAGAAAAATCTTTAGAAGCGGAAATTAGGAAATTAGAAGCCGAAAAATTAAAAGATTTTTGAAATAAATTTTGATTACTTATGAGCTGTGGTTGTTATAATAATCATGGCAAAACAACAAGAAAAATAGAAGAAAAAAAACGAGAATTAAAAGATATTAAAAAAGAACTAGAAAAATTATCAAAAAATAATGTTTCAAATAATGATCCGCAACCTTCAACTTCATCAGCAGTACCTAGTTCATCTAAAAGTTGAAGTGACAAATTATTGAAATCAACAGAAGAAGTAACAAAAAATGATTCTTTATTAAAAGAAAATTCTAAAAATCTGGATGTTTCTTTACATTAATTTCATAGAATAGAAATTTATATAACTTTAATTTATAAACTAAATTTTATTAGAAAATGAACAATAATTTTACTTCAATTTTGAACAGATATTGTTCATTTTTTTCTTTTTTTATAATTTTTATAATTTATAAATTGATATATATAAAATTACTGTTATAATTTTACTAGCATAATATTTAAAATGGAGTTAGAAGTAATATGAGTAAATCTAAAATTTCATTAAGTTTAAAAAATGTTGAATTTCGTTATAAACCAGAATACAATAACGCTGTTGATAATGTTAGTTTTGATATTAATCATGGTGAATATATTACTATAATTGGTCATAATGGTAGTGGTAAGTCAACACTTTCAAAAATTATTATTGGTGTTTTACACAAACAAAAAGGTACAATTCAATTATTTGGTGAAACAATTACTAATAAAAACATTAAACAATTACGTCGTCACTTAGGTATTGTTTTTCAAAATCCTGATAACCAATTTATAGGTTCAACTGTTCGTGATGATATTGCTTTTGGCTTGGAAAATCATTTAGTTGAACCCAGTGATATGCCAGCAATTATTGACAGAGTTTCTAGGGCAGTGGGTATGGAAAAATATTTAGATCATGAACCACTATGATTATCTGGTGGTCAAAAACAACGTGTAGCTATTGCTTCAGTTTTAGCTTTAGAACCTGATATTATTATTTTTGATGAGGCAACTAGTATGCTTGATCCAAAAGGTAAACGAGAAGTTAAAGAAATTATGTTAAAATTACAAGAACAACGCAATAAAACTATTATTTCTATTACTCATGATATGGATGAAATTATTAATGCCGATAAAATTATTGTTATGAATAAAGGTAAATTAGTTCGTTATGGAACTCCATCTGAAATATTAAAAGAATGAGAGTTTTTACAAAGTATTCATTTAGATATTCCTTTTGTTTTAAAAGTATCGTTAGGTTTAAAAAATAAGGGAATTAATATTAATGAAACATTAAGTGAAGAGGAGCTGATTTCTAGCTTATGTCAATTAAATTCAAAGAAGTAAGTTATACTTATTCTCCAAAAACCCCTTATCAATATCAAGCATTAAAAGATATTACTATTGAAATTGTTGAACAAAAAATAGTTGCTATTATTGGTGAAACTGGTAGTGGTAAATCAACTATGATTCAACATATTAATGGTTTATTAGTTCCAATGGCAGGTTCAGTTGCTATTAATGATTTTATTATTAAGGCTAATCAAAAAAAAATTCGTGATATTAAAAAAATACGTAAACAAATTGGCTTAGTTTTTCAATTTCCCGAATATCAGTTATTTGAAGAAACTATTGAACGAGATATTATGTTTGGACCAGTTAATTTTGGTGAGAAAAAAGATAAAGCACGAGAGTTAGCAAAAAAATATATTAATTTGGTTGGATTAGACGAAACATACTTATCAAGAAGTCCATTTGATTTGTCTGGTGGTCAAAAACGAAGAGTTGCTATTGCTGGTATTTTGGCATTACAAGGTCATACTTTAATTTTAGATGAACCAACAGCAGGACTTGATCCCGATGGTGAAAAAGAATTAATTAATTTATTTTATGATTTAAATCATAAAGAAAATAAAACTATTATTTTAGTAACTCATAATATGAATCATGTACTAATGGTTGCTGATGAAGTTATTGTATTACATAATACACAGATTTATAAAAAAGCAGATCCAATTACTATTTTTAGAGATAAAAAATTAATTACCGAAACCGGAATTGAGCCACCAAAAATTTATAGTTTTTTATATAAATTAGAAGCAGCAGGATTTGATACATCAAAAATTACTGCTAGAAGTGATTCAGAATTAATTGACCAGTTGTCAAAAATATTATCCAAAAAAAAATAGCAATAAAAAGTAAGGAGTAATAAATAATGAAAGTTAGTTTTGGTCGTTATTTACCTTTAAATTCAATCATTCATCGTGTAGATCCAAGAATTAAATTACTAGTTTTAATTTGTTTAATTGCTTCACTTTTTTTTCATACTGGTTTTGAAGGTTACGCTCTTATTGGTTTTACTGTCATAACAATTTTCTTTTGTGCAAAATTACCTTTTATGATGTTATTAAAATTAATGCGCCCCATTTTATTTATGGCATTTATTTTATTTATAATTAACTGTTTTTTAATTGATGGCCCTAATGTAGGAATGATTTGACGTTGGCATGGTATTAAAGTATCGTATAAAGCTATATTTGTTAGTATTTATATTGCTCTTAGAATTTATTTAATGATTTTAATTACAACAATTTTAACAACCACAACTCAACCATTAGATTTAACATTAGCATTAGAAGATTTAATGTTACCACTAAAATTAATTAAATTTCCAGTACATATTATTTCAATGATTATTTCTATTGCTCTTCGTTCAATTCCTACATTATTAGATGAAGCGGGCAGAATTTTAAAAGCACAAGCATCACGTGGTGTAGATTTAAAAAATGGTCATTTTAAAGAAAAAGTTAAATCGTTAGTATCATTAATTATTCCCTTATTAGTTTCTTCATTTCAAAAAGCAGAAGATTTAGCATACGCTATGGATTCAAGGGGTTATGATCCACAAGGTAAAAGAACACGTTTTCGTCAATACCATATTGATTTTAAAGATATATTTTTCTTTATTATTGGTGTAGGATTGTTAGCATTTCTTATATCTTATACTTATCATCCAGAAATATTTTGAAGAATTCCATTTATTGATGATTATTATTCACAATAATAAACGTATATGAATTAGGTTTACTAATTTTAAATATTTATTAATATTTAGTTAAAATAAAAATTTTGCAACAAGTGTCATAATATTTATCATTTTTTTTCTTATACTCCCTATTATTTTTTTTAATTAAAAATTCTTAATTTAAATTTAAAACATATTAATAATTAAAATTAATTAAGGAGTAAGTCCGGTTGCTAAATTATAATCATAAATATCACTATCTAAGTTACTTGTAACTACAATACTGTTATTTCATTCAACATTTTGTTTTGCTATTTTTTCACTAACTAACAATTGTTCAATAGCTTTATCTAATAAATTTAATTGATCTAATTCTAAATTATTTAATGCATTTTTTATAACTTGTTCATCATACATATCATTACTATTAAAATTACTTAAATCAAAAATTTGTTTTGAACTAGAAACATGATCATATTGCAATTCTCTTTCTTTTTCTTTAATAAGTTGATGTCTTTTTTGGTCATATTTTTTCTTTCTTACTTTTATTTCGGATCTTTGATAATATTTTTTCTTTTTTGCTTTTACTTCGGGTTTTTGATCATATTTTTTCTTTCTTTGTTTATTTTTTTGGTATCACATTTGATCATATTTTTTCTTTCTTTGTTTATTTTTTTGGTATCACATTTGATCATATTTTTTCTTTTTTGCTTTTACTTCAGGTCTTTGTCTATATTCTTTCTTTTTTTCTTTTACTTCAGGTCTTTGTTCATATTCTTGTCATTTTCTTTTTTTAGATTGTTTATTAAATATTTCTTCATTGGTTTGAAATGAAGAAGTAGTATTAGTAACTATACTTAAACTATTATTCATATCTTTTTCCCCTAAATATAATTAAAGTTAATTTTATTTAAACTTTTATTATATATTTTTTGCTATTTATTAAAAATAATATTTTTTGATACATAAAAATGTATATTATAACTTTTTCAAAGTTTTAAAAATAAGATTAATAAGATATATAAATTAAAATTGTATAAATTATACCAATTTTAAATGTTTTTTCAATCTTTAAAACTATTATTTTGTTTTGTTTTTGGTGCTCTTAATTAAAATTAATTGAGAAAGGAATGAGTATATTGCTAAATTTTTAATCATAAGTATTAGTATCTAAATTACTTGTAAGTTAGTATTGTTAATAAAATTTGATTAATAAATTGATTTAATAAGATATTATCTATTACATTTTTATGCTTTTTATTAAGGGCATAATAAAACTTTATTTTAAGAGTATTTAAATTAATAATTAACCATAATTATTAATTTTAAATTGTGTTCTAATTGTTAATAGTAACATTGTTTTTTATTATTGTTATTGTTATATACGAAAATTAGATGATTATTTTTGTAGTTTTATGAAAAAAATATTAAAAAATCATAAATTTATTGTATAATATTTAACGGTTTTACTTATAGAAACTAATATGGCGACTGTGGCGTAGCGGTCTAGCGCATCAGTTTGTGGAACTGACATTCGCGGGTTCGAATCCCGTCAGTCGCCCCATTTAATAAAATTATGTTTTTTTACTACTCCTTTTTGGAGTTTTTTCTTTTTTAAATAAATATTATTATAAATTTATTTTTCGCTTTTTATTTAGTAAATAAATAATGGTATAATTATTATGTTTTATGATTTGCAGAAAGTTGAGGTTTAAATGTATATGTACCTTAAAGAAGGGCAAATACTTTCAATTCATGCATATAAGCATAATGGCGATTTATATCGTAGTTGAAATAATTCAATTGTTTTAGAAGATACTGAAAAATATTTAGTTTTAGTAAATGAGAATGTAACAATTACTGAAATTAATGGTCGTAAATGAACAACCGTTGATCCAGCAATTTGGTTATTTTTTAAAAATGATTGATACAATATTATTTGTATGATTCGTAATGATGGTGTTCATTATTATTGTAATATTGCCAGTCCTTTTATTTTAGATTCGCAAACAGTTAAATACATTGATTATGATTTAGATGTTAAAGTATTTCCTAATCGTTCTTATAAACTGTTAGACTTGAAAGAATTTAAAACTAATCGTCGAATATGAAAGTATCCAATACCTTTACAAAATATATTATGACAAAATATAAATAAATTAAAAAAAGGAATTAAGAAAAATGAAATTAATTTATTTAATGATGATGTAATTTTAAATTATTGAAAAAATTATCAAGACCAAAGTTTACAAAAATAGTAAGAACATATGTTCTTACTATTTTTGATATTAAAACTTTTTATAACTAAATTAAATTTTTTTATAAAATAGGTAATGTTTTTGCATAATTATGTTCTCTCATAATACTGTTTATATTAATTTTTTTACTTTTATCTTCAATACTATTATTTATATTTTGAATATCTATATCATTAAATTGTATTTTCTTTTTGTAATTATGATAATTAATAGCATATGTTTTTAATTTTTTTATTTCTTTAAACATTAAGTTTTTTATTTCTTGTTCAATTTCTTTATTCATTTTTTACTCCTTTTAAAAATAAAAACCTATTTACTTTGAGAAACAAAGTAAATAGGTTAAAAACTATATTTAGTTTGTAGTTATTTTTAACATCTTTTTGAAAATTTACAATTAATAAACATATATATCAAATATATTAACTTTGTAAATTATTTTCATATATTTTCATATTTTTTGAAATAATGTTTTAGTAAATTTAATCAATTATCTAAATTAGAACCATATTTTTTTTCTAAATCTCATAAAAAATTACCATATACATCATTACCGCCAACTAGTACATAAGTTTCTTTTCAACCAATTTTTCCTTCTTCTAGTTTAATTTCTTTTACAAAACCAAGATTTTTTAGATCACTATCAATTAAACTATTTTTTTCATTTTCTTTTCAATAATGTTCTATTATTTCTCCATTTTCATTTTTTGTAAATCAAAATTCATCTCCCACTTTACCAATTAAGTTATTAAAATTTTTATTATTTATTAATTCATTTTTTAATGATATTTTATCAATTAATTTTGAATTAGTTAAATTAGAATGAAAATCATTAATGTTATCACCCAATCTCATTACAATATGTGATGGTACATTTTTTATTGGTATTAAATCATTTTCTCAATTTTTTATTTGCATACTATTTTTATCTTTTGATGATAATTTAAAATTGTTATTATTAATATAATTAAAACGATTTTCTTTTGATATTAAATCTTTATAATTATTTGAATTATATTTAGTTACTCCTTGCATTCATCAAACATAACTATCAAGAAATGCCTTTGGATAATAATTATTTTCTAGTAGTTTTTTAGTTGGTATTGCTTCATCTCCATACTTGATATTTTCGCCTTGAAAACTATTTGAATCAAATAAAACAATACCACCACTTTTTCATACATGTTTAACAAATTCTAAAACTCCATTATAAAGTTATTCTTCAAAATTGACTTGATGATCAACTCATTTTTTAAATTCATAATCCATATCTTTCATTTTTGGATTAAAAAATTTATAAATTGAAAAACCAATATTATTTATGAATGTTTCATCCAAATCAGTAATAACAATAGGTACATATTTATTAGCTTCAATTTTTGATTCATTATAATGCACAGTGTAATTTTTATCTTCTTCATCATTTTTGGCATTAGGTTTATTTGCGGTTGCGTAAATAACATCTAATGATAAATGTTTTTATTTGCTTCTATAACATCATCATACTGTTTTATTGCTGCACGAAAAGTATTTAATAAGGATATTTTTCTTTCTGCTGATTCTTGTCAAATTATTGATTGTAACACTTTTAAATCATAAATATTATTATTTTTATAACATCCAATAGCGCTTAAACTTGTACTTGTAATAATTATTAAACCACTTATTATTTTTAATATTTTTTTCATGTTTTTTCTCCTTTTAAAAATAAAAACCTATTTACTTTGAGAAACAAAGTAAATAGGTTAAAAACTATATTTAGTTTGTAGTTTTTTTAACATTTTTTTTGAAATTTTACAATCAATAAAGATAATATATTTATTTTTAAAGTTTAAAAGACAAGATATAGTTATTATTAACTATTTAAATTACGTATTATTGTTGATTTATATTGGCTAAATGTTAAGATAAATGTAAAATTAGATACTTAATTATTAATTACATTTAGTTTTTAATAATTTAAAAAATGATTGATAAATAAAATTATTGTTTATAGATTTTAAATTTTTTTTGCATAAGATGTTAAAAATAAAGTATGAATAGTTTACTAGAAATTGGAATGGGGCACTTGGCACTTGGCACTTAGGCACTTAGCCCTTTTTACTAGACCATTAATTTAAAAAACCTGAATGTATTCGAAAAACAATTGTGTTATATAATTAACACTAATTTTGACATGAAAGGATTTTTATTAATGGATAAAATTAAACAAATAGAATTATTTATTAGAAAATTAAATATTAATCAAAAAATTAAAATTATTGATCATTGCAAGAATCAATATTCGATTAGACATCTTTCTCAATATCTTCAATTAAACAGATCAACATATTACTTTTTAAAAAACAAACAAAAACCTATTAAAAAAGAAATAAATCACCTTGATCATTGTAACCATAAATATCAAAAATTATGCAAATTTTTAATTGAATTTCATTCTACAAGAAAAGGTAGAATTTATGGATATTTACGAATTTTTTCAGCATTTAAAGAATGATTAAAACAAGAAAAAAACATTCACTTAAATATAGAATTATCAACAAAACAAATGCGAAAAATTATGAAAGATCACAACATCCAAGGTTTAAAACAAACTAAAAATAATAATAGTAAAAATAAAAAGACTGCACATAAATGAATACCTACAATGGATAAAGTCAACAAAAATTATAAAATCACAACTTCTTCTAATCAAATTTGATCAATGGATACTAAACAAATCAATACTAAAGAAGGCTGATTATACCTTTTGGTAATTATTGATTTTTATTCAAATAATGTTGTTAGTTATAATACTGCTTCTAATAAATCATATAAAGATTTAATAAAACCTGCTCTTGAAAAAATAACACAACAATTTTCTTTAAAACAAATCAAAAGCGTTATTTTACATTCAGATAATGCTGCTGAATTTTATTGCCAAGACATATCCAACTGAACTATTGACAAACAAATAATCTTAAGCAAAAAGCAACCTTATGATATTGGCGGTAATGTTCTATCAGAAAACTGATTCTCAGAACCTGTTTAGGATCTTTTTAATAAAATTGAAATAAAGGAAAGAACAACCATTTGTAAGCTAGTATTTAATTTTCTTTCACAATTTTTTCATAATCTTCTGTATTTTTCTAATCATGCAAAACTTCGTTCTACAACTCATCTTTTTGGCAATAATACAAAAGAATGTAATTCATTACGTTTGATAACTTCAACATTTGCATTTATGATTGTTTTGATTTTAAAAGCAAATTTTTCACCAGTATAACCAGCATCTACTAGTATTTTTTGAACTTTAGATAAATTTTCTTTTTCATTTTCAATCATTATTATAGCACTGTTACGATCTGTTTTTTCTGCTGTGGTTATGTAAATTGCATGTGGTAAGCCTTGAGAATCAACAGCAATATGACGCTTTATTCCTGAAATTTTTTTACCAGCATCATAACCTTTATTTTTAGCAGTATCTGTGTTCTTAACACTTTGTGAATCAATTATACAAAAACTAGTTTGTTCTTTTCTACCATTATTGATACGAACTTTTCTAACTAATTTTTTTTAAAATTAATTGCAATATACTAGGTTCTTTACCATTATTTTTACTTCAAATTTGAAAATAATAATATACAGTTTGTCATTTTGGAAAATTTTTTGGTAGCATTCTTCATTGACAACCACTTTTTAATACATATAAAATTGCACAAAATACTTCATATAAATCTAAATTTCTTGGTTTTGTTTTCTTTTTGCTATTTTCTAAAATTGATCTTATGTTCTCAAATTGTTCTTTAGTAACATGACTTGGATAATTTTTATGCATATATACCCCTTATCTTAAAATATATAGTCATTTTACGTTATTTTATAAAAGATTCCAAACAGGTTCTCACATTTATCTCAAGAATGATTACCCAAAGGTTCAAACCAATATTTAACAATCAATGAAGCTATAAATGATGTAAATCAATATGTTATGTTTTATAATTATGAAAGAATACATTCTAAATTTCTAAAACCACCAATTTTACAAATTAAAATTTAGAAAAAAAGTATGAAAGTGGTCCAGTAATTAGGGCCAACCACCGGGCCAACCATCCAAATATTGCGAAATAATAATTATAAAGAGGTAAAAGGATGTTAAAATTTTCAAAAACATTATCTAACATTGGTATTTATCTACTTTTGACAACATTAATGCCAGTAATGGTTATTTCTATAATTATGATTTCTTTAAAAGGATTAATGGAAAGTTCTTATGAATTATTATGGAAGTTTGGAGAATGATTACAAGAAGTTTTTGATTCTGGATTAAGTACTATTCAATGATTAGGATGAATTATATTGATAGCTTGTCTAACAACTTATGGTATTCTTATATTTATTTTAGTTATGATAAATTCAAGAAAAGCATTTGAACAAAGAATTGGTTATATTCTTGGTTTAGTAATTGGAGTTGGTTCAATTGTTGTTACATTATTACCATTAATTATTGTTAGTATTGCCAGTCTTGGCAATGGAGTAATAACTTTAGTATTAGGATTATCATTTGTTTTTATTGGATTAAATGGTGGTTTAGTTGCTTGTGGATCATTATTTGGTTTAATTAGTGCAAAAAATATTATAAATTTATGAGATGCAAAGAAAAAGTAGATTATATCTACTATTTGTTATTTATGTATTTACTTCATGGTAATTGTAAATTTGTTAATGTATAATGCATTAATTGTCGATGTATGCTAATAATTAAAACGTTAAATATTGTTACAATAAGTAAAATTCATCAATGATCGTTTAAAGTATTAAAATAATCAAGTTTGCTTTTAAAAACGGCAGTTTCAACTAACATAAATAATGCATTTAAAATGAAAAAAATTAATCAACCAAAACTAAATAGAATAATTAGATAACGATAAAATTTAGTTTGAAAAGTACTACCTTTGACTTTAATTTGATAAACTGTTTCATAAGTATAATGATTAATAGAAAAAGCAAACAAAATTAATAGAATTAAACTATTTATGCCAACTATTAATAAAATATTAATTATTTTTTCACTAGTAGTATTTATTAAAATTGAACCTATTATTATAAATATAATTTGAACAATTAATCACAAAATGCTAACATAAAAAAAACTTTTTTTTGTTCAGTATTTAATTAATTCATTTTCCATTTTGTATCACCATATTAATTTTAGTATATTTTATGCAAATATAGAATAAAATTTATCTTTTTATAATTTTTCATAACATAATAAGTTTGGGAATAACTAAAATTAGAGAGGGAAATAAAATGGCAATTGAAGTAGAAATTAGGCGTATAC